>CBIHLI010000122.1:0-4850 GCA_966210575.1 uncultured Sphingomonas sp. | reverse complement strand
CGGCTCGCGGCTCGACCAGCCGGCGGCGGTCGCAGCGCTCTCGCGGATCGACTGCAGCAGGATCCGGCGGCGCTCCGGATGGAGGTGCGGAAGCGCCGCTGCCGAGCAGAAGGCCGCCGGCAGCCAGGGCCGCGCCGACGCTCCGATCAACCGCTCATAGAGGAAGCGATAGGCGGCGAAATTGGGCAGTCGGTCCTGGCCGAGATCGAACGCCGAAAGCGTGATCAGCATGCCGATGAACGGCTCGATCATGTCGAGTCCGCTGTCGTCGGGGACCTGCATCCTGAGGTGGTCGAGCTGCTTGTAGAGCCGGGCCTGGGCGCGGATCGAGGCGGCTTCGCCTTCGTCGCGGGCCCAGCATTCCATCGGGTCGCGGCGGCCGTAGGCGACATCCAGCGAACGGCGGATGTAGCGCTGCGTGGCCTTTGAAAAGCCCGCGAACTCTTTCATTTCCGAGATCAGCAACGCGCCGTTTGCCGGCTGGCTGGTCCTCGTGATCATGATCCCGACTCCTTTTGCCCAAGCGGGATCATGCGGTTGATATGGTTTCGTATTGCTTAACCACGTATCCCACCCCCGTTCAGCATTGAATCAGAGCGGTAACCGGTTCGCAATGTTAATATTTCACGGCTCGTCGCAGGCGGCCGCCTGTGTTGATTATCTGCAACGCAATTGAAACGGAGCCGTCACGTTTATTTCGAGTCGTCTTCCTCGAATCCCGACGAAGGAACGGGCTCATTGGCCTCGGGCTGGACCGCTGCCGAAGGGTCGGATGCATCCATGGATTCGTCGCTTCCGACGTCGACCTTGGCATCCTGATCGGTGGGATTTCGGCGCAATTTCTCCTCGAGCTCGGACTCCGGATTGCGCTGCTGGACGACCGGCGGCGGCCGCTTTTCCTTGTCTTTCCTGTCGCTGGCTTCGGTCAATGCCTCGGCTCCATCTGGTGTTGCCAGCAAAACGGCTGGACCGGATTGCGCGTTCCCCTAAGTGCCCGCTTTCGACCGGCGGCTGAGCCCCTTCTGCGAACACGCGGCTTCGACAATAGGCGCTCCGGCCCGTCAAGAGTAGAACCGCGACCATGAAACCGCTCCAGCACCCGCTGCGCGACAAGGTCTTCGGCGACTGGCCGCTGGCGATGAAGTCGATTCTCGGCTTCTGGCTTTTCTATGCCTTGACGGTCGTCGCTCGAGCATTGCTCGGCCGCGATCCGGTGACGGTGCTCGAGAACCGGGCCCTGACGGTCGCCGTCGGGATCGTCCTGACCTTCGGGATCTATGCGACGTTGGCACTGTTCACCCGAAGGTCGACCCTTCGGCGCCGGGCAATCGTCGCGGCCGCCGCTTCGGTTCTTGCCGCCTCGGCAATGGCGGCAATCCTGATGGCCGCCGACAAATACCAGGACAAGCCGCAAGAGCAGATTCGCTTCGTGTCGGCGGAAGGTCATCGGATCACCGAGCTCGGCAATTCCACCGTGATCGAACGCGATAACGCGCCGCCGATCACCATCACCTGGCCAAGGGTCGGCGCGCTCGACCCCTATCTCCAGTTCCGGATCGCCGCCGACACGATGGTGATCTGGCTGTTCTTCTTCATGGCGTGGAGCGCTTTCTACCTGGCGAGCCAGGCCCAGGCGCAGGTGCTGACGGCGCAGCGTCGGGCGGCTGAGGCCGAGAGTGCCGCCCAGGCTTCGCAGCTCCGCGCGCTTCGCTACCAGCTCAACCCGCACTTCCTGTTCAACACGCTGAACTCGCTGTCGTCGCTGGTGATGACCGGGCGGTCCGACCGGGCCGAGGCGATGCTTATGGCGCTCTCGACCTTCTTCCGAAGCAGCCTGTCGCTGGATCCGGCCGCCGATATCAGCCTGGCCCAGGAGATCGACCTGCAACGGCTCTACCTGGAGATCGAGAAGACTCGCTTTCCGGACCGTCTCCAGGTCGAGATCGACGTCCCTGATCAGCTGCAGTCGGCGCAGTTGCCGGCGCTCATCCTCCAGCCGATCGTCGAGAACGCAATCAAATATGGCGTGTCGAAGACTCGCCACAAGGTGCTGATCCGGATCCGCGGTGAAGCGCTCGCCGACGGCCGAATGGCGCTGACCATCAGCAACCAACTGGTAAACGGCAAGAAGAACGAGCTTCCGGCGGCGACCCACGAGGGGACCGGCCTTGGGCTGGCGAATGTCGTTCAACGGCTCGAAACCCGTTTTGGAAGCAAGGCCGAATGCCGGTTCGGGCCGATGCCCGGCGGCGGCTACAAAGTAACCTTGACGATGCCGGTGCAGGCGAATGGCTGAGGCGAACCCGCTGCGAGTCCTGATCGCCGACGACGAACCGCTTGCGGCGGAGCGGCTGCAACTGCTTCTCGCCCGCTCCAACGGCGCCAGCCTGGTCGGCACCGCAAGCGACGGCGAATCCGCGATCAGCATGGCCGAAGCGCTGTCGCCGGACCTGCTGCTGCTCGACATCGCCATGCCGGGCCTCGACGGAATCGACGTTGCTCGGGCACTGACCAACCAGACCCCGAGCCCGGCAGTCGTCTTCGTTACCGCGTTCGACCAGTTCGCCGTCGCCGCCTTCGAGGTCGCGGCGGTCGACTATCTGATGAAGCCGGTCGACCCGGCGCGGCTGCAGCGCGCGCTCGATCGCGCCCGCGACTATCTCGAAACCCACCGCGCCCCGGGCGAAGCCGCCGAGCCGTCGGAATGGATCGAGGAATTCTGGGCGTCGGACCTGAGCGGGCTGGTCCGGATCGCCGCGCGCGACATCGACCGGGTGTCGGCCGAGCGCGATTATATGCGGCTTCACGTCGGCCGCCGAAGCTGGCTGATCCACCATTCGATGACCGCGCTCGAGGAAGGGCTGGACCCGGCGCTGTTCGTCCGCCTCCACCGCTCGGCGATCGTCCGCAAGGATTTCATCGCCGGCTTCAGCCGCAACCCGTCGGGCCGCTGGATCGCCCGCCTCGGCGACGGCACCGAGCAACCGGTGGGCCGGCTCTATTCCGATCGGGTACGGGCGATCGCCGGCCGCTGATCGCCGTTCTGGCGGTCGACGGCGGCGGTGACCGCGACATCCATCGTTACGTTGCCGAGCGTGCGAAAGATGTCCGGCACCATTTCGACCGCGACCAGCAGCGCCAGCGGAGCGATCGGGACTCCCAGCGCAATTGCGATCGGGGCGATCGAGCTGATGAAGCTGATCTCGCCGGGCAGGCTGATCGCGGCGTAGCTCATCACCGCGCCAACCGCGACCGCCGCGACCATCTGGCCCAGCGTCGGCTCGTAACCCATCCAGTGCGCGACATAGAAAGCGACGGCGACATTCATCGCCGGGCCGGTCGCCCGGAACAAGGCAACGGCGATCGGCAGGGACACATCGGCGACCTCGTCGCGAACCCCCATCACTCGGGCCGAAGCCAGCATCGCCGGCAGCGAAGCGAGCGACGAGCGGGTCGAAACCGCGACGCTCTGCGGAGCGAACATCGCCCGGACGAAGCGGCCCGTCGGCACCCGGCCGGCGGCAATCGCGATCGGATAAGCGGCTATCGTGACCGCTATCCCGACGATCGAGATGAGCACGATATAGTGGACCAGGCCGGCGAAAGCCGCGCTTCCCGCCGCCGCTCCAACCGTGAACGCCAACGCCAGCACCCCCAGCGGGGCAAGCCACAGAATCCAGCCGATGATCAGCAGGAAGGCGTCGGCAATGGCGTCGAACAAGCCGACCAGCGCCTTGCGCTTGGCCGCGCCAATCCTGGAAATGGCGAGCGCGAACAAGACCGTGAAAACGACCAGCGGCAGGATCTGGTCGTTGCTGGCCGCCGCGATCACGTTCGGCGGGACGATCGCCCGGAAGAAATCGACCACGCCCGGGACCGCGCCTTCGGGCGGCGCGCCCAGCCCGGCGGCGCCGGCGCGAAGCGCGTCGGACGCTCCTGCGGACAGCGGGAATGCCGCGGTCAGGGTTTCGATCGCGACCGCTCCGAAGATCGCCGAGGCTGTGCAGACGACGATGATCCATGCCACCGTTCGCCCCGCCACCCGCCCGGCCCGGGCGGCCACCGCGCCCTGGGCGATGCCGACCACCAGCAGGGCGACAACCAGCGGAATGACGGTCATCTTCAGCGCATCGAGCCATAGTCCGCCGACGATGGCCGCCGCCTGCACCCACGGCGCGCGCGCCGGCTCGGCCAGCTCGCCGGCAAGCACCCCGAGCAAGAGCCCGAGCACGAGCGTGCCCAGCACAAGATAAGGACGGCCGCCGCTGACGGGTTCGGCCGCGACGTCCTCGGCTTTCTTGCTCATTCGAGATTTCCCCAGCTTTCCCGTCGAGGCTTATCGCGGCTCAAACCTCAGCGCCAGCGGATGCAAGATTGAGCAGCGGACGGCTCAAAATTTTTCTCGAAGCGCATCGCCTGCGTCGTTCGGGCGTTCTTCCGGCTAGCACACCCAGCAATGGAGACAAGCAATGGCAACCGATACCGAGGTCGGCATCCTCCAGACCCTTACGACTACCCTGATCGACAGCATCAACGGCTATGAGCACGCTGCCGAGAACAGCGAGAATTCGCGCTTCGAGCAGATTTTCCGGGAACGCGCCGACGAGCGCCGCGAGGTCGTCGAAGACCTGAAGGCGGCAATCCGCCGGCTCGGCGGCGACCCGCCCGAGGACGGCTCGTTCATGGGCAAGACCCACCAGGCCTGGCTCGACCTGAAGGCGGCGATCACCGGACGCGACGACCAGAGGATCATCAATTCGGTCGAAGCCGGCGAGGATTATCTGAAGGAGAAGTTCGAGACCGCGCTGGATAGCGGCGACCTCAGCGGCGAAGTGCGGCAGGTCGTGGAG
>CBIHLI010000121.1:0-4851 GCA_966210575.1 uncultured Sphingomonas sp. | reverse complement strand
GGAAAGCGGGATCACGCCGCCGCGCCGATAGGTCTTGAGCTTAAGCTCGTGCCGCACGTGCGCGGAGTGGCAAAGCCGAACGCCGCGTTCGAGATCGCTGGCTAGATCGGCGAGGCGAAGGATGTCGGCGGCGGCCTGGTCGGGGCTCGTCCGCGACCGATAGCCCTCCGGGAATGCCGGAACGTAGCTCAGCGCCAGGCGCGTCGCCCGCGAAGCGCCGGCAACCCTGATCAGCTCGGCCTCGACCCCCGGCGCCCAGCCGCGCACCATTTCCTCGAGCGCCGCGTCGAGCGCCTCGGCGTCGGGCAGCTCGATTGACGGATCGATCGGGAAAGTGAAGCGGATCAGCGCCAGCTCGCCTTCGCCGAGCTCGATCGACCAACTGCTGATCGGCGCTTCCAGCTCGGCTTCGAGCATCATCGCGATCGCCTTGCGGCGGGCGGTGCTGAGTTCGTCGCGAGGCAGCCAGACGAACGCATAGAGATGGCGGCGAAGTGCGCCAGGGAGCAGCAGGAGCTTCGGCCGCGGCCGGTCGGCGAGGCTCATCGCCGCCATTGCCGCGGTCCGCACTTCCTCCTCGTCAAACGAAATCAGCAGGTCGTGGGGCAACGTCGAGACGACGTGGGCGAGCGCCTTGCCGGCGTGGCTCGACGGCGCGAAGCCGAGCTCCTTGTCGAGCTTCGCCAACCGCTCGCGGAGCACCGGCACGTGCTGGGCCGAGGTGCGCAACGCCTCGCTCGTCCACAATCCCGTGTGGACCGAGAGAGACCCGTCGGGCTGTCGGACCATGACGACGTCGAGAGGTGCGCGGCGGTGCACGGGCGAGATTCGGTCGGCCTTGAGGATGAGTACGGTGCGCCGTTCGTCGGCGAGATGGGCAACCGCCGCCTCGCCTGCGTCCTGGTCCCACAGCGCGGTTTCGTTGCGGAGGATTCCGAGCGCGTCACGAAGCTTGCCGCCGGCATCGGCATAGGCATGGCCGAGCAAGGTGAAATTGTTGTCGGCGAGGAAGCGCAGGAGTGCGGCGCTTTCGCTGTCGCGGTCGTGGAGCGAGTCGGCGTCCGCCTTCATCCGGCCGAGCATCGCCCGCCAGTCGGTGACCGCGGCGCGAACGTCGGCGAGGACTCGCTTGAGCTGGCGGACAATCTCGTTGCGGCCGCGCGCATCGGCGCGGTCGAGCTCCATGTAGATGATCGATTCCGGCTCGCCTTCGCCGATTTTCTCTATCCGCCCGCGCTGGTCGCGGCTGATGTTGACTATCGGATGGAGCAGGCGATGGACGGCAAGGTCCCGCGCGGCGACCGCTCCGGCGACGCTGTCGACCAGAAACGGCATGTCCTCATTGATCGCCACCAGCCGCATCCGCCGCCGGCCGGCTTCGCCGCCGGTCGATTCAATGCGGATCGCGGTGGTCCGCTCGGGCCGCACCGCGGCGACCGACGCGATGAACTCGGCGGCTTCGCGCTGTTGCTTGCGGTCGAAACCCTCGAGCTCGCCCGGAAGAGCGTGGGCGGTAAGGGCAGCGCGAATGGAATCGACCAGCGTCTTGGGCAGGCGCGGCTGGACGGTCATGCGGGTGATTGCTCCGACGCTGGTCGCTGTGGCGGCGGCCTATAGACCCCGCGTCACGGCGGCGACAAGGACGAAACTTGTTTTTGGCCGCTTATGCCGCGGATCGGCGAATTGCGCGCTCGACCAGCGCCGGATCGCCGACCACGGCGACCACTTCATGGCCGCCGCTGTCCGATCGTCGGGTCAGGACGAGCGCGAATTCGTCGTCGGCCGGAAGCTCGTCGAGCGACAGCGGCCGGGCGCTGCGAAGCCGCTCGCGCGCCTTTTCGGTCTTGGTATCCGGCTTCGGCTCGGGTCGTCGCGCCTGGCGCTCGGCGGCCACCAGCGACTTGAGGCCGCCCGCATGGCCATCGATCAAGGCGAGGAACCCGCCTGCCTCGACAGTCATGCGTTCGGCATAGGACAGGGCCGCGGCATATTCGGTGAGCCGCGACTTGTCGTGATCGATCCCGAAGACGAGCTTGACGATCGGAGTCATTGGCGCGCGGGCCTGAGCCTTGACGCCCGATTCCTCAAGCAGCTCGGCATAGGCCTCGGGCTCGTGCTTGATTGCAAGCGCGAAATCATAGGCCGAAGCGAGGGCCCGATAGAGCGCGTCGCGGCTGCGGCTCTCCGCCGCTTTGACCGCCTCGGCGCTCTCACGGGCTGCCCACAGGCGGTCGGCAAGGCCAGCATCCTCGTCGAGATCGAGGTCCGATAGCGCGATCTCCGCAAGCGGCTCTTCGGCCGGCATTCCAGGCTCGGCGGCGACGGCGTCGGTCAGCTCGAGCGGCTCTTCCTCTTCCGCGATCGGGAACGGCTGTGGCAGGGCCGGGGCGTCGATGGCATCCGCCGCCACCGTCTTCCAATTGATCACCCCGTAGATGAAATCGATCGTGTCGCCGTCCGACGAGAAAGGCATCAGGATTCCGCGGTAGCAGAGGTTGTCGCCGCGCTGATTGACGAACTCGGCTTCGAAGCCGACCGGCGCCCGGTTGGCGATGATCTGCATGTAATGGTCGGTGAGCCGCGACAGCAGGGATCGGCTGGGAACGTCGGCGATCGTCCGCACTTCGTCGTCGAGATCGCATTCGGCGCGGATCGCGACACCGATATACGGCGTTGCCGGATCATCGCGTCCGGAGGTGAAATCGAGAAGCACGCTGTGCGGCGCAAAGTCGACCAGGTCGCCAGGCTCGAGATCCTCGATCGACGGATAGTCGCGGCCGTCGAGCAGCGAGACCCAGTAGTTGTAGGCGCGAACGTGCATCCGGCGCTCGTCGCTGCCGATCGCGGCGACGGTCGGCTCGTCCGGGCCGGCAACTTCGCTCGCAGGCTCGAAATCGCTCGGAAAGTCGCGATAGCTGTCCATCGAAAACAGGCCCCGTTACTCCACTCTGGACGAGAAATGGCCTAGCGTGGTTACGAAAGTGTTAAGCATATTGATTCACAGACCGATTTTCGGCCCTGCTTGCCCGTCGGTCGGGGCGCTGATAGGGGGCCGCTTCTTCCGCTACGGAAAGCCGCTTTAGCTCAGCTGGTAGAGCACATCATTCGTAATGATGGGGTCGCGTGTTCGAGTCACGCAAGCGGCACCAGCCTTGAGCGCAGCCATGGCGAGCACGGCGGCATTCTCCTCGCTATTCGACCAACGCCTCGCAAGCTTCGACGTGTCGCTGCGTCCTGGGCGCAACAGTAACGCCGGTTAACCCTGAAAATGTTCCGCGGGCGCTCCGGTCGGATTGCTTTCGGCATAAGCGGTGATATCAAAAGGGTGCAGGTCACGGCTTGCGGGGCAGATTCATTCCGCGGACTCGCGGGAAAAAACAGGGGATTTCAATACGAAGACGACAAACCGGCGGATCGCGCTGCTCACTGGTGCTTCGGCCGCCGCTCTCGGAATGTCCGCTCTTGCAGCCACCCCTGCGCTGGCCGCTCCGCACGACACCTTTGGTCCGGGCACTGCCGCGGGCACCGACACCACCGGCGCGGTCGTCACGATCTGCACTCTGGCGACAAATGCCACCTGCTTCTTCGGTATCTATGACACCGCCGCCGGCGCCGCGACCGCGAACGTCACCTCGACCGCTGATGGCGAAATCTTCCACCACGACAATGCCGGCCTGGTCGATATCAGCATGATCAATGCGGCCGGCGACAGCGCCGAGGTCGGCGCGATCGCGAGTGGCACGACGCTCGCCAATGCCTTCCTCCAGAGCCCAGTCCTGCAGACTGGGACCGGCACCGACGTCACCCTGAACTTCGACAATGCTGGTCTCTTGCTGGTTGACGCGGTTGCCGTCGCGACCGGCGGCGCCGCGACTGCGAACGCGAACGCGGACATCTTTGTCGGCGTCTGGCAGCTGGCCTCGGGAACGACCGTCGATCTCAATTTGACGAATGACGGCACCGTCACCGTCCTCGCCAGTGCGCTGGCGACCGCGACGAACGATGCGAACGCGCATGCTTCGGTCTCCTGGGGGATCATCCAGGATATCAGCGCCGCGACGACGGCGAACGCCAACCTTACCAACAACGGCCTTGTCAACGTCGGCGCCGTCGCGGTCGCGACGGCCGACGACGCCTTTGCCGAGGCTTACGCGGAGAATGGCCTCGCCCAATATTTCAGCGGCGCTGGCATCGACTTTGGCTCCGGTACGATCGTCAACGCGGGCACTTTCAACATGTTCGCTACAGCGACCGCCAACGGCGGCGTTTCCGCTACGGCAACAGCCACCGTCAGCAACGCGATCGAGCAGTTCATTACCGGGATCGCAACCCTGGCCGTGGCTTCGGTCAGCAACGCCGGCCTGATTTCGATCGTGGCCGACGCCAATGCTTCGGCGACCGCTGGTGATGCGAACGCCAGCGCCAACGTCGGCTCGGCGGTCAATCAGAACGTGTCCGCGACGGGTACGGCCAACGGGTTCTTCGTCAATGGCACGGCCGCAACCTTGTCGATCGTCGCGGCGGCGAACGCTGTCGCTACGAACGACGCCGACGCGGATGCTTCCATCGCCACCGGCGTTCTCCAGAACGTCGACGGAGGCACGCTCGCTTTCGCCTCCGCGGTCAATGACGGGGTGATCTCGCTTGCGGCCAGTGCCTCTGCCGTCGGCGGCGACGATGCGGACGCTTCCGCTTTCGCTTATAACGCCATTTTCCAAGACGTTGACGCGACTGGCGCCGGCAGCGCCATCGCGGCCAACAACGGCACGATCTCGCTTGCCATCTCGGCGCTTGCCCACACCACCGGCACCGATGATGCGACAGCGTCGGCCAGCGGCTCGGACGGCATTT
>CBIHLI010000120.1:0-4876 GCA_966210575.1 uncultured Sphingomonas sp. | reverse complement strand
GTCCTCCGCCCGCGGGGGCGTCAGGATCTTGCCGATCCGTACCAGCGGCAGTCCGCGCTCCAGGCAATAATCGGCGAGCTCGCGCGCGCCTTCGCTGCAGACCCTCGCCTTAAGCGACTGCGGCGGATAATAGATTCCGCTGTGGAGGACGCCGCTGTTGCGCCCGCTCGAATGGCGGCCCGGCTGGTCTTCCTTCTCGAGGACCAGCACCGACGCCGCAGGGTAGCGCCGCTTGAGCTCGAGCGCGATCGTCAGGCCGACGATTCCGGCGCCGACGATCAGAAAATCGGCGGTTCGAGTCACTTGCCGCTCACTCGCCGACGTAGCTGAGCTCTGTGCCATCGAGGCGGTAACGGGCCCCGGTCGAGGCGCAAACGATCTCGCCGACGCCCGACTGGGGCAGATCGAGCCGCTCGCCATGGCGGCTCATCCAGCCGATCTGGCGCGCCGGAACCCCGGCCATCAGGGCATAGGCCTTGACGTCCTTGTTGATGACGGCGCCGGCGGCGACGAAGGCATATTCCCCGATCGTCGTACCGCAGACGATCGTGCAATTCGCGCCAAGCGTGGCGCCACGCCGGACCAAAGTCGGCCGGTATTCGTCCTTCCGCTCCACCAAAGATCGGGGATTGTAGACGTTGGTGAAGACCATGCTCGGCCCGCAGAAGACGCCTTCTTCCAGGGTGACGCCGTCATAGACCGAGACATTGTTCTGGATCTTGCAATGATCGCCGATCACCACCTGGTTGCCGACGAAGACGTTCTGACCGAGCGAGACGCCACGGCCGATCCGGGCGCCGCCGCAGACGTGGACGAAATGCCAGACCCGCGAACCCTCGCCGATCTGGGCGCCCTCGTCGACGATCGCCGAGTCATGGCGATAATAGCCGATCATCGGGCGGCCTTGGCAGCCAGCGGGTGATATTCGCCGGTGAGCGGCGAGGCCGACGCGCCCCGAATCGCCGCGACGGTGGTGATCGCGCAGCGATTCTCCTCCAGCCCGAAGCCGTTGCCGGCGAGGATGCGTTCATAGCTGACGGTATGGAGATCGGTGAAACCGCCCGAAAACTCGATTTCCTCGCCATCCACCGTGATCGATCGATAGGTGCGCTGGCCGACATCGCGCTGGGGTTCCGGAACGTCGGCGGCGTTGACGGAAAGAAACCAGCGCACCCGTGCCTTCTCATATTCCAGCCAACCCGCCGCCCGCGTCTCCTCGTTGAGGTGGACCCGATTGTCCTGAAGCTCGCCGAAGATGAAATGGAGCATGTCGAAGAAGTGGACGCCGATATTGGTGGCGATTCCACCCGATTTCTTCACGTCGCCCTTCCAGCTGTGCAGATACCAGCGCCCGCGCGACGTGACGTAGGTGAGATCGACCTCGTGCTTGTGGCCGCCCGATTCCCGCGCGACCCGTTCGCGCAGGGCGACGATCTCGGGATGAACCCGAAGCTGGAGGATCGTGTTCACCCGGCGCCCGGTGTCCTGCTCCATCTCCTGCAGACCGTCGATGTTCCACGGGTTGAGCACGAGCGGCTTCTCGCAGATCGCGTCCGCGCCCGAGCGGAGCGCAAACCTCACATGGGAATCGTGAAGATAATTGGGCGAGCAGATCGAGACATGTTCGATCCGCCCGTCGCCGCCGGCGCGCTGAAGCTTGTCGATGTGCCGATCGAACCGCTCGAACTCCGTGAAGAAGCTGCTGTCGGGGAAATAGCTGTCGATGATGCCGACGGAGTCGCTTGGATCCATCGCGCAGGAAAGCCGGTTTCCAGTCGCCCTGATCGCCTGCATGTGCCTCGGGGCGATATATCCTGCAGCGCCGATCAGCGCGAAATTGGTCATTCGGATCTCCAATGGTCGCAAGCGACTAGGGCAGCGGGCCCGGCGCTGTAAAGGCGTGGGCGCCTTGTCCGTTTGCTTCGCGCCCGGCAACTTCCTACGGCCAATGCCATGCGGTCCCTGTTGCGCGCGCTCAAGCCCTACGCCCTCGGTCTTCGCCGGGACTCCTCCACCGGGCATCTCTACTACCCGGTGGACGGAGTCCGGCTCCATGTCCGCTTCCCCGCTGAAACGATGCGGGAGCGCTATCGACGGCGCAATTTCGAGGAAATCTATTTCCGTCATTACCGCCCGACCGGCGACGACGTCGTCGTCGATATCGGCGCCGGGCTCGGCACGGAGATCGTCCGGCTGGCAGCGGTCGAGCCCGACCTTCGCTACGTCGCGGTCGAAATCCAGCCGTGGATCTATGAATGTCTTTGCCTGACGCTGGCGCAGCTGCCCGCCGGCTACGTCCCGTTCGGCCTCGCCATCGGCGACGGAACCGAAGTGCGGATTGCGCCGACCCGGATCGGAGAAGACGCTTCGATCCTCGGCGGCGGCGACGTGCCGGTGCCGCAGCTGAGCTGGAGCGACTTCATCGCCCGGCACGGCATCGGGCGAATCGACCTGCTCAAGATGAACGTCGAAGGCGCGGAAGCCGACCTGCTGGACCATATCGGCCTCGATTGCGTTCGCCGGGTGATCGTGAATGTCCACGATTTCCGAGCCGATCGCGGTGAGGATCAAGCCTTTAGAACCCGCGGCCGAGTGGAGAAAAGGCTTCGCGATTCCGGTTTTACACTTGCCGCCGTCGAACAGGACTGGGTGTATGCCGAGCGATGAAGTCAGTCGTTCATTCGACCGGCAAGGGCGTCCATTCGACAATCGATCGACCCGCGATACGGCGCCGCGCCCGCCGATTGAGGACGGCCAGCCGCATTCGAAGCGCCAGGCGAAGGCTCCTCGGACTCGCGTCCGCCCAGACCGCCCAGACCAGCATTTTTACGCTCGCCTGATCGAAGCCGAGACTCCCGTGCCGCCACAGCCGTCCCAGAATCCGCGGCCGGCGGCCGTTCCAGACCCGGATCATCGCGCCGGGTAGATAGGCTTCCGGATGTCGGCCGCCTTCCCTGAGCGGAGGGCCGCCGAGTCCGGTCCGATGCACTTGGTCCATCGCTCGTTCGAGTTCCTCCGGTCGCGCCGTAAGGCGCGTGCTCACCTCCGACTGGCGGACGCTGACAAGCGGCCGCGCCAGGACCAATATTCGGCCCAGGCCCGCAAGGCGAGGATAGAGGTCCACATCTTCCCAAAGGCTCGCTTCGATCCGATAGCCGCCCGCTTCATCGAAGACCGAACGTCGGACCGTGAGGCTCGAATGAGCAAAGGGCGCGAAAGGCGATCGACGGAGCAAGCGAGCAAAATCCGGACCGCGAACAAGCCGACCGCGATCGTCGATCGTCTCCGCAAGACTCGCTACCGCGACCGCGTCGGGATGCTGGGCAAATGCTTCGATCTGCAGCTTCAGCCGGTCGGGATGAGCGCGATCGTCGGCGTCCATCCGCGCCACCAGGGCCGCGCGCGATTCCCTCACCACGCGATTCGAGCTCTCGACCGGCCCCGATCGGGTCCGGCCGCGAATGAGCCGGATCCGGCGATCACGCTCCGCCCAATAGCGAAGGCGGTCGAGCGAGCCGTCGGTCGAGCCGTCGTCGAGGACGACGAATTCGAAATCGCCGAAGCTCTGTGACAAGATGCTTGTGATCGCCTCGTCCAGATAGGGGATGGCGTTATGGACGGGCATCACCACGCTCAACGGCGGAATTGAGGCCATTCGTCTATCGCTGGATCTCTGGAGCCAGCGTACGGCCAGACAGGAGTGCCCCGGTTTTTTGAAATCGGGACCTCGCATCGGCCGGATTCCACTCGACATAAGGCTGCTTGCGAAGGCGCCTGGCCAGCCCAATGCGTCGAATTCGCATCAAGCCGCGCAGGAACAGCCGAAGGCTGGCCGCATTGAGGGTTGCCCAAAGACTCCAGCCAAGCACGGCAATCGACTTCAGATCGAGGCGCAGATCCGCACGGCGGAGCAAACGCTTGAAGATGCCTGGTGGATGACCCGCCCAGACCTGGACGCTCCCGCGTCCGAAATAGGTTTCGGGCCGGAGATTCGAATGCGGCCCTGATGCCGGCGGAAAGCGGCGCGGGTAGATGCCGCCATTCATGTAATCCTCGACCGACCGATACATCAGGTCGACGGCCTCATCGACCCGCTCGGCCTGGTTGACGAGGCGCGTGCTGATCGCCGTGAAGCGAACGCTTGTGAGCACATCGGGGATAACCAATATTCGGCCGCGTTCGGCGATCCGGAAATAGAGGTCGAGATCTTCCCAATATTCGGCTTCGGGGCGGTACCCCCCGACGCTCGTGAAGGCGCTTCGGCGGTACATGATCGAGCTGTGCGGGAACGGCGCGAACGGCGAACGCCCGCTGAGCCGCCACCAGTCGGCGGAGCGCACCCGGCGGCCGCTCTCTTCGATTCCGTCGCAAAGAAAGCCGACCAACTGCGCATCCGGTTCCCGGTCAAGAAGCTCAACCTGGCGCGCCAGCCGATCAGGATGAGAAAGGTCATCCGCATCCATCCGCGCGACGAGCGGCGCGCGAGATTCGCCGACCACCCAATTGGCGCTCCTCACCAGGCCGGAGGCCCGTTCGCGCCTGAACAGCCTGATTCTCTCGTCCTCCCCGGCGAGGGCCCGGAGGATTTCGCTGGTGCCGTCGTTGGAACCGTCATCGCCGATGATGAATTCGAAATCTGCAAGGCTCTGAGCGAGGATCGAGCGGACGCTCTCCTCGACATAGGGCAGGACGTTGTGGACGGCCATGACGACGCTGACGCGCGGCAGACCCGCACCTGTCGGCGACTCGCATGGCCCTGCGGCTGGAGCCGATCTTTCTGTCACGTTTCCTTGCCGGTCAGCATCGATCAAAGAGGCGCGGCCTTCGGCATTCGCCCGGCTGCGAGGCCGCTGTTGTGGACAAGGCGGTCCAAGTC
>CBIHLI010000119.1:0-4894 GCA_966210575.1 uncultured Sphingomonas sp. | reverse complement strand
ACCGGCGACGGACGCGGCGCACCGGAGTCGGCGACGATCCGGACTTCGCGGACCAGCGGCAGGGTCGTCTTCCACGCCAGCGCCAGCCGTTCGCCAAAATGGGAGGTGACCCAATCGGCCATGAACTGGCTGGGCATGACGATTTCGAGACTGCCGGTGTCGGGATCGAGGCCGCCGAGCGCGGCGGGCTTCAGCCAGCCGTCGAAGGTGCGGGCGCCAAGGTCGCGGCGAAGGCCGCTTCGGATCGAGTCCCATGCGGCTTCCAGCGGTGCAGCGAGCTTGCTTTCGTCAAGCTGGCACGAGTCCATCCGTCCGCCCTGCACTGGCTCGCGCCTCCCTGAGCTAGCCCCCTGGCTCCGAGACAAAAGAGACCTGTCGCCCGCGATCCGAGTCGCGTGCCTGACTGTCTCTTTCTCTCTTGCCCCTGGCGCGGAATTCGCGCCTCGGAACGATGGTTTTGAAAGCCTCGGCGACAGCTTTCAAGACCTCATTTTTCACGAAAGTGAAATAAACCGGCTTGACACGGAAAAATGACGGAAACGCGCCAAAGGCCCAGAAAACCGCCGTTTATTTAGGCAGTTAATTTTTTGGTAATCCGCGAATCGCGGAGATTCCTACGTTTTTTGGAATCCCCAAAGACAATGGGCCGCCGGTTACCCGACGGCCCATTTGCAAGGCATTTTTACGAGCCCGTGTCAGCCGAGCGCGGCAACCCTCTTGGATAGCCGCGACAATTTCCGCGACGCCGTATTTTTGTGAAGCACGCCGCGCGAAACGCCGCGGGCGAGCTCCGGCTGTGCCATCTTGAGAGCCTCGGCGGCTTCTTTCTTCTTGCCCGCCTCGAGCGCCGATTCGACCTGCTTGATGAAGGTTCGGATTCGGCTGATTCGCGCGTGGTTGATCGTCGCCCGGTTGGCGTTGCGGCGGATTCGCTTCTTGGCTTGCGGCGTGTTCGCCATTCAAAAAGTCCTCGGTCGATGAAGAAGCGGCGCCGGAGGCATTGCCCCCGCGCCGATTGGCCGTCCCCCTACAAGGAGAGGCGATTCGGGTCAATGCTGGCATCGCGGACAATAGAACGTCGAACGGCCGCCCTGGACGATTCGCCGCACCGTGCCGCCGCACTCGCAGGGCCGCCCTTCGCGATCGTAGACTGCGAAGCGGCTCGAGAAATAGCCGAGCGTCCCGTCGGGGCTGACGAAATCCTTGAGGCTCGATCCGCCGGCGGCGATGGCTTCGCCGAGCACCCTGGGGATCGACTCGGCGAGCCGCTCGAGCCGCTTCAGCGACAGCGACCCGGCCCGCCGCGCCGGGTGGATCCGCGCCCGGTACAGTGCCTCGCAGGCGTAGATGTTGCCGAGGCCGGCGACAATCCGCTGGTCGAGCAGCAGCGCTTTGACCGGCGCGGTCCGGCCCTTGAAGCGGTCGCGGAACCACTTGGCGTCAAGGTCGAACGGCTCGGGCCCTAGCGCTGCGAACGGCGGCCAGGCGTCGAGCTCCGCGGTCGGCACCAGGTCGACCGAGCCGAACCGGCGCGGATCGTTGAGCGCCACGCGCCGCCCGTCGTCGGTCTCGAGCAGCAAATGATCGTGCTTCTCCAGCCGCTGATGGTCGATCCGCCAGCTGCCCGACATGCCGAGGTGGAAGATCATCGTGTCGGAGCGATCGGTGTGGATCAGGCCGTATTTGGCGCGGCGGCCGAGGCCGGTCACCCGGGCGCCCGTCAGCCTTTGGCCGAGATCCTTTGGGAACGCCCGGCGCAAATCCTCCCGCCGCGCCTCGACTCGGCTCAGTCGCCGACCGTCCAGAACGCGCTCGAGGCCGCGGACGGTGGTTTCGACTTCGGGGAGCTCGGGCACCGGGGCGATATGGCGAACATTGCCGCACCCAGCTAGAGGCGTCCGGCGATGACGGATCAGGTCAATTTCGGCGACGAGGTCGTCAGCCCGGACGAGAAGACGCGGCGCGTTGGGCGCGTCTTCAGCTCGGTGGCGCGCCGCTACGACGTGATGAACGACCTGATGTCGGCCGGCCTCCACCGCCGCTGGAAGGACCGCTTCGTCGACCGGGTCAAGCCACGGCCGGCCGAACGGATCCTCGACATGGCCGGCGGCACAGGCGACGTCGCCTTCCGGATGGTGCGGCGCGGCGCCCAGGTGACCGTCGCCGACATCAACCCGGACATGCTTGCGGTCGGAATGGAGCGCGCCGCAGACCGCGGGCTCGAAGGCCTGGCGTGGAAGCAGGAGAATGCGGAGAGCCTGAGCTTCGACGATTCCAGCTTCGACGCCTTCACCATCGCTTTCGGGATCCGCAACGTCACCGACATCCCGGCCGCGTTAAAGGAAGCGCACCGGGTGCTGAAGCGCGGCGGCCGCTTCTTCTGCCTCGAATTCTCGACCAGCGACTGGCCCGGCTTCGCCAACATCTACGAAGCCTACGCCAGCCGCCTGATCCCGCGCATCGGCAAGGCGGTCGCCGGCGACGAGGAAAGCTATCGCTATCTCGTCGAATCGATCCGCCGTTTCCCCAGGCCGGGGCAATTCCGCCAGATGATCGCCGATGCCGGATTTGGCCAAACGAAGGTCGAAACCATCTTCGGCGGGCTGGTTTGCATCCACAGCGGCTGGAAGCTTTGACTACCTCGGCAACCCATCTGTGGCGGCTGATGCGGTGGGGGCGGACGCTCGCCCGCCACGGCGCGCTCCGCGGCATCGAGAACGACTCGCTGACTCCGCCCGAGGTGCGGCGCGTGGCGCGGATCGCCCGCTTCGGAGCGCGCCAGCCGGACACGCCCGACTATGCGGCGGCGCTGCAGGCGATCGGCCCCGCCGCGATCAAGCTCGGGCAAGCTTTGTCGACCCGTCCCGACCTCATCGGGATGGAAGCGGCGGACAATCTGTCGCGGCTTCAGGACGACCTGCCGCCGGCGCCCTTCCCCGCCATCAAGCTGGCGATCGAGCAGGCGTTCGGGACACCGCTCGAAACCTTGTTCGATTCGTTCGACCCGGTCCCGGTCGGCGCGGCGTCGATCGCCCAGGTCCACCGGGCAGTCACGACGGAGGGTCGCGATGTCGCCGTCAAGGTGCTTCGGCCTGGGATCGAGGCGGAGTTCGCGCGGGCGATCGACACCTATGAATGGGCGGCTGCGCAGGTCGAGACGCTAGGCCCGGAGCCCGCCCGGCTTCGGCCGCGCCTGGTCGTCGCGCATTTCAAGCAATGGACCGCGCGCGAGCTCGACCTGCAGCGCGAAGCCGCCTCGGCCTCCGAGCTCAAGGAGAATATGGTCGCCGAGCCGGGCTTCTATGTCCCGAAGATCGACTGGCGGCGAACCGCCCGGCGCGTCCTGACCCTCGAATGGCTCGACGGCACCAAGCTCAACGACCGCGAGGCGCTGGTCGCCGAAGGGCAGGACTGCAAGGCGCTGGCCGCGACCCTGGTCCGCGCCTTCCTCCGCCAGGCGATCGTCGACGGTTTCTTCCACGCCGACCTCCACCACGGCAATCTGTTCGCGCTTCGCGACGGGCGCATCGGGGCGATCGATTTCGGGATCATGGGCCGGATCGACCGTAAGGCCCGCGTCTGGCTGGCCGAAATCCTCTATGGCCTGATCACCGGCAATTACCGGCGGGTCGCCGAAATCCATTTCGAGGCGCAATATGTGCCGGCGCACCACAGCGTCCAGGAGTTCGCAACCGCGCTTCGCGCCGCCGGCGAGCCGATCCGGGGCCTGCCGGTCAAGGACATCTCGGTCGGCCGGATGCTGGAGAGCCTGTTCGCGATCACCCGCGATTTCGACATGCCGACCCAGCCGCACCTGCTGCTGCTGCAGAAGACGATGGTGATGAATGAGGGCGTCGCCACCCGGCTCGATCCCGACATCAACATGTGGGAGACGGCCGAGCCGTTCCTGTCCGAATGGATGCGGTCCGAGCTTGGGCCGGAAGCTTATTATGCCGACCGGATCGTCGAGGTGGTTCGCGCGGTGAAGAAGATCCCCGACCTCATCAACCGGATCGATCAATATTATCCGCCGGCGGGCGGCGCCCCGCCGCCGCCGCCGCTTCCGACCGTGACCGTGATCGAGAGCCGCCGCTGGTGGGGCTACGTATTTGCCGGGGCCGTTGGGGCGGCGGTGGCCGCGCTGGCGCTGTTTCTGCTAGGGCTGGCGACATGAAACGGGTGCTTCTGATCGTCGGCGGCGGCATTGCCGCCTACAAGGCGCTGGAGTTGGTTCGGCTGCTGAAGAAGGCCGGTCACCAGGTGACCCCGGTGCTGACTAAGGGCGGCGAGCATTTCGTCACCGCGATGAGCCTCGGGACGCTCGCCGAAAGCCCGGTCTACAGCAGTTTGTGGGAGCTTAAGGACGAAGTCGAGATCGGCCACATCCAGCTGTCGCGCGCCGCCGATTTCCTGCTGGTCTGCCCGGCCACCGCCGACCTGCTGGCGAAGATGGCGGCCGGGATCGCCGACGATCTCGCGACGACGCTGCTGCTCGCGACCGACAAGCCGGTCGTCGTCGCACCGGCGATGAACGTGCGCATGTGGCAGCATCCGGCGACGCAACGGAACGTCGCCCAGCTCAAGGTGGACGGCGTGCAGGTGATCGACCCCGCCGAGGGCGACATGGCCTGCGGCGAGTTCGGTCCCGGCCGCCTCCCCGAGCCGGAAGCTATCATGGAATGCCTCGGCGACCTGTTGAAGTGAATCTCGAAGACAAGCACATCCTCGTCACCGCCGGGCCGACCCATGAGCCGATCGACCCGGTGCGGGTGATCGCCAACCGGTCGTCGGGACGGCAGGGCTTCGCGATCGCCGAAGCCGCCGCCGAAGCTGGGGCACGGGTGACGCTGGTGGCTGGACCGGTGGCGCTGCCGACGCCCGCCGGAGTCGACCG
>CBIHLI010000118.1:0-4944 GCA_966210575.1 uncultured Sphingomonas sp. | reverse complement strand
CTCCCGAAGGAGGGCCGCACGCGCGTGCTGCTGTCGCAGCTCGAGCATCACAGCAACATCGTCCCCTGGCAGCTCGCCGGCTACGAAGTCGACGCGGCGCCGCTGACCGGCGACGGCAAGATCGATCTCGACGCGGCCGAGGCGATGCTGACCGAAGACCATCGCGTCGTCGCCTTCGCGCATGTGTCGAACGTGCTCGGCAGCGTCCTCGACGCGAAGCGCGCGGCCGAGATCGCCCATGCCAAGGGCGCGCTGCTGCTGCTCGACGGCTGTCAGGCGGTGCCGCGGATGCCGGTCGACGTCGCTGCGATCGGCTGCGACTTTTACGCCTATTCCGCGCACAAGCTCTACGGCCCGACCGGGATCGGCTGCCTGTGGGGGCGGCCCGAGCTGCTGGCGTCGATGCCACCGTGGCAGGGCGGCGGCTCGATGATCGACCGCGTCACGTTCGCCGGAACCACCTATCTCGACCCGCCGATGCGGTTCGAGGCGGGGACCCCGCACATCGTCGGCGCGGTCGGCCTGCACGCCGCTGTCGACTGGGCCGAGAGCCTGTCGCTCGACGCGATCCACGCCCACGAATGCGCGCTCGTTGCCGAGACTCGCTCGGCGCTTTCCAGCATCGGCGGAGTCACGCTCTACGGACCCGAGGACAGCGCCGGGATCGTCAGCTTCAACGTCGACGGGGTGCACGCGCACGACACCGCCACCATATTGGACGATGCGGGCGTCGCGGTCCGTGCCGGCCACCATTGCGCCCAGCCGCTGATGGAATCGCTCGGCGTCGCGGCGACGGCGCGGGCGAGCTTCGCGGCGCACAGCGACAGCTCGGACATCGAAGCGCTGGTGCGCGGCATCGAACAAGTGAAGCGGATTTTCGCGGCATGAACGAGGAACGCAAAATCGAGATCGAGGAAGTCGGGTCGGTTAGTCCGCCGCCGCGCGGCCGCGTTCCCGAGAGCGCGGCCGAGAAGCTCGGACGCAAGCGCGACTATCTCGCCGGATTCCTCGCCGGGGACACGGAGACCGCGCCAGCCGCGGCCGGCGACGAAGACCTCAAGGACCGAGTCGTCGAAGCGCTGAAGTCGATCTACGACCCGGAAATTCCGGTCGACATCTACGAGCTCGGCCTGATCTACGACGTCGACATTTCCGAGGACGGCGACGCGATCGTCACCATGACCCTGACGACACCGCATTGCCCCGTCGCGGAGTCGCTTCCCAACGAGGTCGAGCTGCGCGTCCTGTCGGTGCCGGGCATCCGCGACGCCGAGGTCAAGCTGGTGTGGGATCCGCCGTGGGACCCGTCGAAGATGAGCGACGAGGCACGGCTGGAATTGGGAATGCTATGAACAAGGAAACGAAGGTTCGCGCGCGCCGGGCGGCGATTACCCTGACCGACGCTGCCAACCAGCGCATCGCCGAACTGATGAGCCGCGCGCCGACAAGCGCCATCGGGGTCAAGCTGTCGACTCCGCGGCGCGGCTGCTCCGGTCTCGCTTATTCGGTCGATTATGTCAGCGAGGAAAACCCGCTCGACGAGAAGATCGAGACTCCCGGCGGCGCCTTCTACGTCGACGGTGCCTCGGTGCTTTATCTGGTCGGGTCGATCATGGACTGGCGCGAAGACGATTTCGCCGCCGGCTTCGTGTTCGACAACCCCAATGCGACCGGCGCATGCGGCTGCGGGGAAAGCTTCACCGTCTGAAGGAAAAGTGATAGCGTGACTTCCGAAAGGAGCCACGCATGCGCCTCCTTGCGGTTGCACTCCTGACGTTGCTTCCGGCCGCCGCCGGCGCGGTCGGCGTCAACAGCGCGCCGGTCGTCAAAGGGGCCCTGCCGCCGCAGTCACCCGACTGCCCGCGCACCACCAGTTATTACGCATTCGATCCCAGCCAGCCGGCGAAGCCGCGCAAGCTTGGCGAGTTGCCGCCGGCGAACGCTTACGCTGCGGTTTACCGCCGGGTTGGCAATTGCGAAGTTCCAGTGATCGTCAAATACGGCGTGGGCGGCGGCTAGAGCACCGCTCGCCAAACGCGCCGACAAAGGGGGGAAATCTGCATGTCCAGAATTGCTTCGCTGCTGTTCGCGATCCTTGCTTATGCGATCTTCTTCGCCACCTTCCTGTACCTGATCATCTTCGTCGGCGATCTCGCCCTTGGCGAGCTGAGTCCGAAGACGGTCGACAATCCGCCGTCGCAGTTGCCGCTCGGCGCGGCGGTCATCATCGACGTCGCCCTGATCGCTTTGTTCGGAGTCCAGCACAGTGTGATGGCGCGCCCGTGGTTCAAGCGCGCCTGGACGAAGATCGTCCCACCGCCGGCCGAGCGCAGCATGTACGTGCTTTTCGCAAGCCTCGCCCTGGTCATCATGTTCCGCTTTTGGCAGCCGATCGACATCGTCATCTGGGACGTCGGCGGCTATTTGCTCCACGACCTGGTCTTCGTTCTATTCTGGATTGGCTGGGGGATGGTGCTGGTCAGCACTTTCCTGATCAACCATTTCGAGCTGTTCGGGCTCCAGCAGGCCTGGTTCTACTTCCGCGGCCGCCAGGCGGAGCCGCCGACCTTCCGGACGCCGTTTTTCTACAAATGGATCCGGCATCCGCTTTACGCGGGGTTCTTTCTCGCCTTCTGGGCAACCCCGCAGATGACGGCCGGTCACCTGCTACTCGCCGTCGGCATGTCGATCTACATGCTGATCGCCATCCGCTACGAGGAGCGTGACCTGGTCGCCTTCCACGGCCGCGACTACGAAGACTATCGCGGCCGAGTCGGCATGTTGTTCCCGAGCTTCAGAAGCCGAGCGTGAAGCGGATCGCCGCGCCATAGTCGTTCTCGGCGCTGGCGATGTGTCCGGGCTGGCGGCGCATGAACAGATTGCCGCCAAGCCAGCCGCTGCCGTCCCATAGGCCCGATCCGTAGCTCAGCTCGGCGTCGATCGCGCGCCCGCTCGGGGTCAGCGAATAGGTCGTCCAGCTGCTGGACGCCGTCAGCGTCGAATAATCATAGGCGCTCGGCAACATCATGGCGAAGCCGCCGCTCGCAACCCGCAGCGGCTGTGAGATTCGCAGGCCGATCCGGTCGTGATCGCTCAGCAGCCCGCTCTTGGCGACGTCGGCGGCGAAAGCGTTGGTGGCGAACCTGCCCGAAGCGAAGCTGGTCCAGCCGTGGCGCGCATTCAGGCTCGCGCTGAAGCCGCTGCCGAGATCGCGCCGCGCCTCGAGATCGAGGAACAAGCTGCTCGAGCCGCCGCCGCCGAGCGAATCGCGCATCCGGCCGCCGAGCAGAGTCTGCTTCTCGTCGAGCCGGCTAACGCCTGCCGAAAGCCAGGTGCTTCCAAAGCTCTTGTCGACCGCAATGCTGGCGAACCGGTAGGGGGAATCTGTCGCCGTGGTGCGCACCTCGTTCCACACCGCCCCGCTTTCGCCGGCGATGGTGACGCCGACCGGGCCGACCTGGCGGCGAAGCGCCACGCTCCCGCTGCGGGTAGCGGCAAAGCCGGGATCGCCGGCGATGTCCTTGGCGATCAGGAAGGCCCCGGCCTCGGCGCCGTTGAGCCGCCGCTCCATCGCCTTGGCGCCCTCGGCAAAGCCAAACGCGAGCGCGGTCTTGTTATCGAGTTGGGCGATCGCCGAACCGGCGATCAGCCGCGACTTGCGCGCATCTTCGGGACCGATCCCCAGCCGCTCTAGGGCGAAGCCCTGCGGTAAGTTGCGGCGCTCGGCGACGGTCATCGCGATGGTCAGCGGGCCCGCCGAGACGCTTCTGACCTTGACGCCGCTTTGGATGGCGTGAGTCAGCGGCCGCGAAAGCTGCGCCTGCCTGAGCGTTTTCGCCAGGTCGAGGACGAAGGCGCGGTCATAGCCGTCGAGGATGATTGCGCCAAAAGATTCACCGCCCTTGGCATCGCCGGCGACCGGCGGAAGATCGCCATTGTCGCTGGTGCTGACCGCGATCTTGCTGTCGGCGAGCACCGCGGCGCCGATCGGCTGGAACGCGGAAGCGATGTTGAGCCGGCCCTGGCCGAAGATGGAGTCGTCGCCCTTGGCGCCGAGGTCATCGGCCGACACGAACAGGATCTCGACGATCTCCGCACCCGTGAGGTTCGGGAAGGCCTGCGCCATGAGCGCCACCGCGCCCGAGATGGTCGGCGCCGAGAAGCTGGTGCCCGACCACAGCCACTGCGTGCCTTCATGATCGGGCGCGCGGTCCTGATAGCCGAGCGCGGTCAGGTAATAAGCGGCGCCGGTCCCGGCGCGGTTGGAGAAGTCGGAAATCGCGGTGAGGTCAGTGCCCCCCTTGGCACCCGGCGCGCCGATCGAGCCCGCGATAATCACCATTCCCGGGAATTGCCTCGCGGGAGTTAGCGCGAACGGATCGGGGTTCACCCCTTCCGGCTTTTCGCCATCGTTGCCGGCGGAAATCACCAGAACGATGCCGGCGCCCACTGCGCGCTGCATCGCCGCCAGCAATTCCCCGCTCGGCTGCGACCCGCCGAGCGACAGGTTGATGACCTTGGCTCCGGCGACGCGCGCGGCATCGATTCCGTCAGCTATGGCGCCATCAAAAAAGGCGCAGCCGTCCTCGCTGTCGCAGCTTCCGGGCTGGTCGGCGCGCATGCTGACAATGGTTGCGTCGAACGCCACTCCCATGGTTGCACTACCGTTGCGGGCGGCAGCGGCGACCGCCGCAACCGCCGTTCCATGACCGTCCTCGTCGCTGGCTCCGCGCTGGCCGTAAACGTCGCCGCTGGCCGGATCGACCTTGCCCTTGAACTCCACGAGGCTGGGATTGATGCCGGTGTCGACGACCCCGATCTTGATCCCCTTGCCGGTGGCACCGTTGTTGTAGGCGGTGATCGCGTTCGCCGCGGTCGCATAGTTCGATGCGCGATATTCGGCCGTGTCATAGTTCGTCCCCGGCGGCGGGGTCGGGGTTGGAG
>CBIHLI010000117.1:0-4959 GCA_966210575.1 uncultured Sphingomonas sp. | reverse complement strand
TCTCGGTCGGCCGCCGGGTCCTGCCAAAGGTCGAGGACGCAGCGACGCTCCGGGCCTGCATGAAGCTGCTGTCCGGCCGCCGTCACCGGGTCATGACCGGCGTCGCGCTCGCCGCTCCCCGGCAGCCGGTTCGCACCCGCTTAGTCGAAACCATGATCGCGATGAAGCCGCTTTCCCAGGACGAAATCGACTATTACGCCGCCCACGGGGAGTGGCGCGGCAAGGCCGGCGGCTATGCGCTCCAGGGCTATGGCGAGGTCTATGTCCGCCATATCGCCGGCAGCTATTCGAACGTCGTCGGCCTGCCCCTCGCCGAGACACGGGTTCTACTGAAAGCTGCGGGCTATCCGATTGCCTGAATGGCTGATCGAAAAGGGGATCGGCGAGACCCGTGCGGCTCTCGTCGAAGGGGGTGAAATCATCGAGGCGCGGATCGAGCTCGAGGGAACGATCCCCGCCGGCACCATCTTCGGAGCCCGACTGGTCGACAACGGCGCCAACGGCCGCAACGGCATCGCCCGCGACGAGGACGGCACGGACTACCTGCTGCCGCACGTTCCGCGCGACATCACCGAAGGCGCGACCTTCCACATCGAGGTGTCCCGGCCTGCGATCCCCGGGCCCGAGCCGTGGAAGCGGCCCCTGGCGAAAGCCACGAAGGACGAGCGTCGGCGGCCGCGCTCGCTTGCCGAGCGGCTCCGCTCCGGCGATGCGCCCGTCCGGACGCTCGCCTTCCCTGCGCCCCGCGACGAGCTGGCCGAGGCCGGCTGGAATGATCTGATCGACGAAGCCAGCGGCGGCCGCGCCGACTTTGCTGGCGGCAACCTCGGCATCTTCGTCACCCCGGCGATGACCCTGATCGACGTCGACGGCGGCTTGCCAGCCGCCGAGCTTGCGACCGCCGGTGCCGCAGCCGCCGCACAGGTGATCCGGCGGCTCGACATCGGCGGGTCGATCGGGATCGACCTGCCGACGGTCAGGGGCAAGGCGGACCGCCAGGCGCCGGCCGGCGCGTTCGACGCGCGGCTGCCGCAACCGTTCGAACGCACCGCGGTCAACGGCTTTGGTTTCCTGCAGATCGTCCGGCCGCGGCCACGAGCGTCGCTGCTCGAGCTGGCGCAGGATCGCGCCGGGTTCAACGCGCGCGCCCTTCTCCGCCGCTCCGCCTTCGAACCGAGCGGACCGAAGCGGCTGGTGGCGCACCCCGCGGTAATCGCCCTTGTGGAGGGCAAGCCGGACTGGGTAGAAGCGCTCGCTCGCCAGGTCGGCGGCGCCGTGACCTTGCGGGCCGAGCCGTCGCTCCCCATTCATGGGGCCTATGCCGAAAACGCGTGACCCGAAGCCCTGCCCGCTGTGCGGCAAGCCGCCGTCGAGCGAGCATGCGCCTTTCTGCAGCCGCGGCTGCAAGGACCGCGACCTGCTGAAATGGCTCGGCGGAGGGTATCGGATTCCCGGCCCGTCGGCCGCGCCGGACGGGGTGGACAGTGAGGAAGGCGAGGGTTAGGAGCGCGTCGCTCGACGGGCCATCCGGTCCAGAGGCGAATGCCCAGGTAGCTCAGCTGGTAGAGCACGTGACTGAAAATCACGGTGTCGGCGGTTCGACTCCGTCCCTGGGCACCAGCCTTGCGCACAGCCAGTCCGGGGGACTGGCGAGCACAAGGCTCCGAGCGCAGCGAGGTCGCGCGGCTAAGCCCTCCACCACTGCGGATACTCCCGCTTCAGCTTCGCCAGCTTTGGCAAATCGTTGACGACTACGTACCCGTGGTCCGGGTTCTTCCTGACGAAATCCTGATGATAGGTCTCGGCTGGATAGAAGCGCCCGCTCTCGATCTTGGTCGCAATCGGCTTCCCTCGAGCGCGGAGCCCGGCGATCGCGCGCGTCGCGATCGCTCGCTGCTCAGCATTCTGCGGGAAGATCGCCGAGCGGTAGCTCGGGCCGACGTCGGGCCCCTGCCGGTTCACCTGCGTCGGATCGTGAGCCACAGTGAAATAGATTTTGAGCAGATCGAAATAGCTGACCTGCCGCGGGTCGAAAGTGATCCGCACCGCCTCGGCATGGGCCGTGCGCTCGCTGCTGACGCGGTCGTATTTGGCATCCTTGGCGGACCCGCCCGCGAAGCCCGAGACGACATCCTTGACGCCCTTCACATGCTCGAACACCGCCTCGACACCCCAGAAGCAGCCGCCGGCCAGCACCGCGGTCTGCAATGGCGCCGGCTGCTTCGAAGCGGCGGTTGCGCCCGCTGAAGCCGCGGCAGCCAGAGCGAATGTGATGAAGCGGTTCATGGCTTGCTCCTTCAGGCCGGGCGGAAGCGCAGCGCCAGGCCGTTCATGCAATAGCGCAATCCAGTGGGTTTTGGGCCATCGTCGAACACATGGCCGAGATGCCCGCCGCAGCGGCGGCACAGGACCTCGGTCCGGATCATTCCGAAGCTGCGGTCGGTGCCGGTGATGACGGCTTTGGCGAGCGGCCGGAAGAAGCTCGGCCAGCCGGTGCCGCTGTCGAACTTGGCCGCCGAGCTGAACAGGGGCAGGCCGCACCCTGCGCAGACGAACAGGCCCTTGCGCTTCTCCTTGTCGAGTGGGCTCGACCCGGCGCGCTCGGTCGCGCCTTCACGAAGCACGGCGTAGCGCTCGGACCCGAGGCGCCTGCGCCATTCGGCGGGCGTATAGCTGACCTCGAATTTCGCTGCGCTGGCCGGCGGGATTCGGCCGATCAGCAAGGCGACGGCGCCGGCTCCGGCAGCGCCGAGAAGCGCTCTTCGGTTCAGTGCATGCCGCATCGCGAACACCTCAGGGCTTCGGCGACTCCATGATCTCTACCAGCACGCCGCCCATGTCCTTCGGGTGAACGAAGAACACCGGAGTACCGTGCGCGCCCTCCCTGGGTTCGCCGAGGACGCGGGCGCCCTTGGCTTCGAATTCCTCTTTGGCCGCGTAGATCTCCGGCACCTCGAAGCAGACGTGATGCTGACCGCCAGCCGGGTTTTTCTCGAGGAACGTCACGATCGGTGAATTCTCGCCCAGCGGCTCGATCAGCTCGATCTGCGAATTGGGCGTGTCGACGAAGCAGACGCGCACCCCCTGCGCCGGCAAGTCGAACGGCTCCCCATGCGGCCCGGCGCCGAACATGGCCCGATAGAGCTCGAGGCTCTTCTCGATCGACGGGGTCGCGACCCCGACATGGTTCAGCCGGCCGAGTTTCATTCCACTGTCACTTTCGTCGTCACGGAATTGGCGATGAAGCAGAGATCGTGGGCACGGTGGTGGAGGTCGGCAATGTCCGCCTCGCTCGGCCGCTTCTCGCCACCCCAAGTGATGCGCGGCCGAAGCGTCACCTGGCTCATCCACATCTTCCCGTCGTCGCGCTTTTCGATCACGCCTTCCGCCTCGTCGACATACTCATCGACGACGAACCCGGCGCGGCGCGCGAGGTCGACGAAAAACAGCATATGGCAGCTCGCCAGAGAGGCAACGAACGCCTCCTCGGGATCGACGGCGTTGAGGTCCGACCAGGGCTGCGGGACGATATGCGGGCTGGGCGAGGCGGGGACGGTGACGCCGCCGTCGAACACCCATTGGTGCGCGCGGCTGTAGCGGCCCTTGACGAAGTCCTCGGCCTCGCCTTCACGGCTCCAGCGGATCGTTGCGGTGTAAGTGCTCATATCAATCTCACAGCGGGATGTTGTCGTGCTTTTTCCACGGGTTCTCGAGCTGCTTGTCGCGAAGCTTTCTTAGGCCGAGGGCCACCCGCTTTCGCGTCGAGTGCGGCATGATCACCTCGTCGATGAAGCCCATGCTTGCTGCGACAAACGGGTTGGCGAAGCGCTCCTCATATTCTTGAGTGCGCTCGGCAATCTCGTCGGCGGTCTTGCCGCGGAAGATGATCTCGACCGCGCCCTTGGCGCCCATCACCGCGATCTCGGCGGTCGGCCAGGCGTAGTTCAAGTCGCCTCGCAGATGCTTGGACGCCATCACGTCATAGGCGCCGCCATAAGCCTTGCGGGTGATGACGGTGATCTTCGGCACGGTCGCCTCGGCGAAGGCGAATAGCAATTTGGCGCCATGCTTGATGATGCCGTGATGCTCCTGGCCAACTCCCGGCAGGAATCCCGGAACGTCGACGAAGGTCAGGAGCGGGATGTCGAACGCGTCGCAGAAACGCACGAACCGCGCCGCCTTCTTCGACGAATTGATGTCGAGCACGCCGGCCAGCACCATCGGCTGGTTGGCGACGACGCCGACGGTGCGGCCCTCGATCCGGCAGAAGCCGATAATGATGTTGGCGGCGTGGGCCGGCTGGATCTCGAAGAAGTCGCCCTCGTCGGCAACTTTGCGGATCAGCTCGTGCATGTCGTAGGGCGTCGTCGCGCTGGGCGGCACCAAAGTGTCGAGGCTGTCCTCGACCCGGTCCCAGGGATCGTCGGTTGGCCGCTCCGGCAGGTCATGGCGGTTCGACAGCGGCAGGAAATCGAAAAAATCGCGGGTCGCCAGAAGCGCGTCGATGTCGTTCTCGAAGGCGACGTCGGCCACGCCGGACTTGGTGGTGTGGGTGACCGCGCCGCCCAGCTCCTCCTGAGTCACCACCTCGTTGGTCACCGTTTTCACCACCTCGGGGCCGGTGACGAACATGTAGGAGCTGTCCTTCACCATGAAGATGAAGTCGGTCATCGCCGGCGAATAGACCGCGCCGCCCGCGCACGGCCCCATGATCAGGCTCAATTGCGGGATGACGCCGCTGGCTAGCACGTTGCGCTGGAAGACTTCGGCATAGCCGGCGAGGCTGGCGACGCCTTCCTGGATTCTCGCGCCGCCGCTGTCGTTGAGGCCGATCACCGGCGCGCCGACCTTCATCGCCATGTCCATCACCTTGCAGATCTTCTCCGCGTGGCGCTCGGACAGCGAGCCGCCGAACACGGTGAAGTCCTGGGCGAAGACACAGACCAGGCGGCCGTTAAT
>CBIHLI010000116.1:0-4961 GCA_966210575.1 uncultured Sphingomonas sp. | reverse complement strand
GTTCACCGGGATCGTCACCGACGTCGGCACCGTCGCCAGCGCCGAGCAGCGCGCCGACCTGCGGCTGACTATCCGCTGCGGCTACGACATGGCGACGGTCGAGCTCGGCGCGTCGATTGCCTGTTCGGGCGTCTGCCTGACCGTGGTCGACAAGGGCGACGACTGGTTCGCGGTAGATGTCTCGACAGAAACGCAGTCGCGGACCGCGCCGGGCCTGTGGAGCGAGGGCGCAAGGCTCAATCTCGAGCGGCCGCTGCGGGTCGGCGACGAACTCGGCGGCCATTTCGTCACCGGCCATGTCGATTGCCTCGGTGACGTCATCGCCGTCTATCCCGAAGGCGGGTCGAGCCGAATCACCGTGTCTGTCCACGGCGCGCTGGCACCGATGATCGCGCCCAAGGGGTCGATCACGCTCGACGGCGTGTCGCTGACCGTTAACGACGTCCGCGATGCCGAGGACAGGACGACGCATTTCTCGGTCAACATCATCCCCCACACCGCCGGTTGCACGACCCTGGGCAACCTTGCCGCTGGAGGACAGCTCAATGTCGAGGTGGACGTGCTGGCGCGCTATATCGACCGGATGATTGCGGCGCGGTCACACTAGGCACATCGCTGTTGCTGCTTTCAATCACATTGCAATGTGATATTGGGCGCCCATGAGCACCACCTTGATCGAGCAGCTGACCGCCATCATCGACACCGGCGAGATCAGCCGCGCCGCCCTCGCCCGCGCCGCCGGGCTTCACCCCAACAGCCTTCGCAAGCTCGGCGCCGACGACTGGAACCCGACCGCCGACACGCTCAAGCGGCTCGAAAAGCTGATCCAGCGCGGCACCACCGACGTGCTGGTCGGCGCCGAAGCTATCATCGACGAGGCGCGCAACGGCCGGATGTTCATCCTGGTCGACGACGACGACCGCGAGAACGAAGGCGATTTGGTGATCCCGGCGCAGATGGCGACCCCGGACGCGATCAACTTCATGGCCCGCCACGGCCGCGGCCTGGTCTGCCTGGCGCTGACCAAGGAACGCGCCGACTCGCTCGGCCTCGAGCCGATGACCCGCACCAACCGCAGCCGCAACGAAACCGCCTTCACCGTCTCGATCGAGGCCAAGGAGGGGATTTCGACCGGGATCAGCGCCGCCGACCGGGCGCGGACGGTGGCGGTGGCGATCGATTCGGCCAACGGCCCCGACGCTTTGGTCTCGCCCGGCCATGTTTTCCCGCTGGTCGCCCGGCCGGGCGGAGTCCTGGTCCGCACCGGCCACACCGAGGCGGCGGTCGACGTCGCCCGGCTCGCCGGCCTCAACCCCAGCGCCGTTATCTGCGAGATCATGCGCGACGACGGGACAATGGCCCGGCTCGACGATTTGATGGATTTCGCCCGCGCCCACGGGCTCAAGATCGGCACGATCCGCGACCTTATCGCCTATCGGCTGAAGAAGGACCATCTCGTCGAGCGCACCGCCACCACCCTGTTCCGGGCGGTCAGCGGCGCCGAATGGCAGGCGCAGGTGTTCCGCGACAAGGCCAGCGGCGAGGAGCAGCTGGCGCTGGTCCATGGCACCCTCAGCCCGGACGAGCCGGTGCTGGTGCGGATGCACAGCCTCGACCTGTTCGCCGACGTGCTTGGCGAGGGGGGGGCCAGGTCCGGGCTTCTCCAGGGCGCGATGCGGATGATCGAGCGCTACGGGTCGGGGGTCGTCGTCGCGCTCCATGCCGCGGCTCCGGGATCGCTGTCGCGGTCGATCGACCTGCGCGCGGGCAATCCGGTCGACGGCGGCGACGCCGTCCGCAGCTACGGCACCGGCGCGCAGATCCTCGCCGCGCTCGGCATCCACGACATGATCCTCTTGTCCAACACCCGCCATTCGCCGGTCGCTCTGTCGGGCTACGGGCTGACGATCGTCGACGAGCGGCCGATCGAGGTCGAAGGCCCTTCGTCGGGCTCAGGACGGGCCTGACGCCATGGCCACCATCCTCCTCGCCGAAGCGCGCTTTTATCCGCACCTCAACGACATGCTGCTCGACGGCGCCCGCGCGGCGATCGAAGCGGCCGGCCATAAACACGAGACTCTGACGGTGCCGGGGGCGCTCGAGCTGCCCGGAGCGATCGCCCTTGCCGCGCGCAGCGGCCGCTTCTGCGCCTTCGTCGCCTTGGGCGTGGTCATTCGCGGCGAAACCTATCATTTCGAGGTCGTCGCCGAGGAAAGCGCCCGAGCGCTGATGGACCTGACCACCCAGGGCTTCGCCATCGGCAACGGCATCCTCACGGTCGAGAATGAGGCGCAGGCGCTGGAGCGAGCCGACCCGGCCCAAGGCGACAAGGGCGGCGGCGCGGCCCGAGCGGCGCTGGCGCTGTACGAGCTGCGCGAAAAGTACGGCGCTTGACCGCAAGCGAGCGTTCGCCCCACCGGCTGGCCTTCCCGGCGCTGCTCCTGGGCAATTTCTCGCTGGCGATCGGACCCTGGTTCGTCCGGCTTGCCGACGTCGGGCCGGTGGCGGTTGGCTTCTGGCGGCTGTTGCTGGCCTTGCCGTTCATCTGGCTGGTCGCCCGGGTTGCTCGTCAGCCCCAGCGCATCCCGAAGCGATCGCTGCTGCTGGTGATCCTCGCCGCGGCGATCTTCTATGCGCTCGACCTAGCGGCGTGGAACGCCGGGATCCTGCTGACCAAGCTCGGCAACGCCACTTTGTTCGGCAACAGCGGCAGCTTCGTCTTTGTCGTCTATGGCCTGTGGCTCGTCCGAAGCTTGCCGTCGCCCAGGCAATCCGCCGCCCTTGCTCTCGCGCTTGCCGGAACCGGCCTGCTGATGAGCAGCAGCTATGATCTGAGCCCGGCCAACTTCGCCGGCGACCTGCTGACCCTCATCGCCGGCTTTCTTTACGGCGGCTATCTGATCTTCATCGACCGGGCGCGAACCAGGCTTCAGCCGCTACCGCTGCTGCTGCTTGTCACCCTGCTCGGGACGCCGATGCTGCTGGCAATCAGCGTCGGGCTGGGCGAGCGATTGTGGCCCACCGATTGGACTCCGCTGATCATCTTCGCGCTGACCAGCCAGGTAATCGGCCAGGGCCTGCTGATCTATTCGATCGGCGTGTTCCCGCCGTTCGTCGTCGGCCTGGTCCTGCTGAGCCAGCCGGCAATCGCGGCGCTGATCGGCTGGTTCGCCTATGGGGAGGGACTTGCCGCGGCCGATTGGGTCGGAGCAGTGGCGGTTGGCCTCGCTTTGGTTCTCGTCCGCCTGCCGCAGCGGGGGTTGCGCGCTGGCGCGCCGCAGCCCAGTTGAGCGGCGATGGACGGCCCGAGCCCTCTCGAGAAGATCCGCCAGCGCCTCGCTTTGGCGGTCGGCGAGAATGCCGTGTTCGATGGCTGGACCCGCGCCGCGGTCGATTCGGCTGCCGGTAAGCTCGGCATGGACCAAGCGCAGGCGCGGCTTGCGTTTCCCAAGAGCCAGTCGGCGATGATCGATGCCTATGTCGCGGGCGTCGACCGCGAAATGGAGAACCGGCTGCCACCCGACAAGCTGGCGGGAATGAAGATCCGCGAGAAAATCCGGGCTTTGGTATGGGCCAGGCTCGAGATCATGGGACCCGCGCGGGAAGCCGTACGCCGCGCGCTTTCCATTCTGGCGATGCCGCAGAATGTGCCGACCGCGGCGCGGATCGGCTGGCGCTCGGCCGATCTGATGTGGCGGCTGGCCGGCGACACCAGCACCGACTTCAACCATTATACCAAGCGGATGACTCTCGGCGCCGTCTACGGCTCGACCCTGCTCGCCTGGCTCGACGACGACAGCGACGGCTGGAGCGACACCGCCGCCTTCCTCGACCGGCGGATCGACAATGTCATGCAGTTCGAGAAGTGGAAGGCCCAGTGGCGCGGGCAGGAACGGTTCAGCGTCAGCCGCTTCCTCGGCCGGCTCCGCTACCCGCCGGGCTAAACCAATCGTTATTGATAATCATTCGCAGCATGTTATGGCGCGCTCATGAGGGGAGTGTTCCGCCGCCTGTTGACCTGCATCGCGCTCTTCGTGGCCGCGGTGGCGCTGGGGACGGCCGCGACCGCCACGCTGTCGACAGAGGGGCAGGTGCAGACCACGTGGCGCCTGTTGGACTATATAGCCGTTGATTATCGCGAAGCTGTCGTCGCGGGCCGCATAAAAAACCAGCTTGAGTATGACGAAATGGTGGAATTCTCCTCTACCGTCACAACGAGCTTCGAGGTGCTGCCCGCGAATCCGAAGCAGGCGGGCCTACTCAGAGAAGCCAAGGCTCTGCAGTCGGCGATCACCGCCAAGGCGGGTTCGGCCGATGTTGCGCGACAGGCAAGGAGTCTCGCCAATCAACTTCTTGCCGCGTACCCGGTCCCGATGGCCCCGCCACGAGTGCCCGATCTTGCTCGCGGCGCCGCGCTCTATGCCGAGAATAGCGCGTCCTGCCACGCCGGCAAGGGCGAAGGGCCCAGCGGCGCGTTTGCCGAGCTCGACCCGCCGCCGATCGCTTTCGCCGACCGCGCCCGGGCCCGCGATCGGAGCCTGTTCGGCCTCTACCAGGTGATCAGCCAGGGCCTCGAAGGCACGGCGATGCAGAGCTTCGCAACGCTGCCCGAAGAGGACCGCTGGGCGCTGGCCTTCCACAGCGGGACGCTGGCCTTTGGCGACGCCGCCGAGGGCGAGCGGATCTGGAAATCCGACGCCTCGGTGCGCGCCCTGGTTCCCGACCTCGCGGCGCTGGTCGCGCTGACCCCGGCCGAGCTAGAGGCGAAGCTCGGCGCCGACAAGGCGGCGGCGGTGGTCGCTTTCTTGCGCGCCAACCCCGATGCCGTCACGGCCGATGCGGCTGGCGCCAACGCGTCGCTGCAGCTCGCCCGCGACCGGCTGCGCGAGAGCCTCGCCGCGGTTTCGCGTGGTGATCGCGGCGAGGCCAACCGGCTGGCGCTGTCGGCCTATCTCGACGGC
>CBIHLI010000115.1:0-4984 GCA_966210575.1 uncultured Sphingomonas sp. | reverse complement strand
ATCCGGCGATCACCGCTCCGTAGAGGTCGGGTCGCTGGGTCATCGCCGCGCCGACCAGCACGCCGCCGTTGGAGCGGCCGGAGATCGCGATCTTACCCTTCGTCGACATTCCCGTTCGGACCAGGTCCTCGGCAACAGCGTGGAGGTCGTCGAAGCTGTTCTGGCGCTGCTCGCGTAGCGCGGCCTTGTGCCAGGCGGGGCCATATTCGCCGCCGCCACGGATGTTGGCGAGGACGAAGGCTCCGCCGTCCTCGACGAAGAACAAGCCGAGCGGGCCGGAGCGGTACGGCTGGCCGGTCAGATAGGTCGGAGTCTGGGCGTTGCGAAAGCCGCCATAGGCGTGGATCAGCGCCGGCACCGGATCCTCGCTGTCGGTCTTCTTGCGAACCAGGAAGTAAGGCACCCGGGTACCGTCCTTCGATTGCGCAAAATGCTGCGATACCGCGAATTGCGAAGCGTTAAATTGTGCGGGCAGAGCCGCGATTTGCTTGACCATTCCGATGGAATTCACCGACACCAACGTCGTCGGCCTCAGCATGCCCTCGACGGTCGCGAAGGCGATGTCCTGCTTGCCGGCGGTTCCGGCGATATGGATGGTGCTGTTCGCCGGCAATGCCAGGGTCTGCCTCGCCCAGGTGCCGTTGACCTGGCGAGCCAATGCGAACAATTTTCCGGACACGTCGTCGAGCGCCTTGACCCAAAGAACATTGTCGCTCGACTGCACTTCCTCGATCGCCTGGCTCTTGCTCGGCGCCATGACCAGTTCCGGCGCCGGAGTCTCGCCGGCGAGCATGCACGCGATGTCGAAGGCGACGATCGAGCCGGGCTGGAAACCGGCCAGCGGATCGACCAGCGTCATGATCACCTGGCCGGCGAGCACCGTTTGGAACTCGGCGGTTTCGGGGATTGGCAACTCAATCCAACGACCATCCGGCGCGCGCAGTGAGACTTTATTCGAGTAGAAGCCGGTGCCACGATTGATGAAGGCGCGGCGGATGTCGCCGTCCATCATCGCGAAGGGCGACACGCTGATGTCGGCCTCGATGCCTTCGGCTATGTTGATAGCGCTCGCCCACGGCGTTCCGCGCTTCCATTGCTTGACGATGCGCGGATAGCCGGAGCGGGTGGCCGTCCCCTCCCCTTCGACCGCCGCGACGAGCAAAGTATCGCGGTCGAGCCAGGTGGCGTTGTTCTTGCCCTCGGGAATGGCAAAGCCGCCCTCGACGAACTTGCCCGACGGCAGGTCGAACTCGCGGATGACGTCCGCATCGCTCCCGCCCGGGCTCAGCGAAACCAGGCACCGCTCGTAGGCGGGCGGCAGGCAGTTTGCGCCATGCCAGACCCAGCTCTTACCCTCCGCCTTGCCGAGCGCATCGACGTCGATCAGCGTGCGCCATTGCGGCTTGCCGGCGAGATAGGCGTCGAGCGGCGACACGCGCCACAGGCCGCGCGGGTGATCGGCGTCGATCCAGTGATTGGCGACCAGGTCGCCCATCACGTCGTCGGGCATGGCGATGCGATTGGGATCGGTAAGGAGCTGAAGGGCGCGGGCGCGGTGTTCCTCGAACTCCGGCAGCGCCGTCAGGGTCGCGTCAGTCTCGGCATTCCAGGTCCTGACCTGCTCGAGCGGCTTGGCGCCTTCGACATCTTCCAGCCACAGGTGCAGATCGCTGGTCTGGGAAAGCGCGGCGGTGGCGGCGAACGCCGCTGCGGCGACGAAAAGCATCTTACGCAATGGACAGTCTCCCGGGGGTCGCCGCCATCGTGCGAAGCGAACGCGGATGCGTCAACGCCCGCTTCGACGAGTGGTCAAACGGATGTCGTACTCAATCGCCGCTGATCGCTGGATCGATGTCTTCGGGATGATCGATGATCGGCGTGCCAACGTCGCCCTTGCCGACGGTGCCGCCGGCCATCTGCAGCATCCGCTCGAGCGGCACCCGGGCGGCGTCCATCAGCTCGGGACGGAGCTCGATCTGCGGCCTGAGGTCGCGAAGCGCGACATAGAGCTTCTCGAGCGTGTTCAGGGCCATGTACGGGCACATATTGCAATTGCAGGCGCCGTCGCCGCCCGGGACCCCGATGAAGGTCTTGTCCGGCGCCGCTTTTTCCATCTGGTGGATGATGTGCGGCTCGGTCGCGACCAGGATCGTGTCGGCCGGCGAATCCAGGGCGAACTTCAGGATCGAGCTGGTCGAGCCGACATGGTCGGCATGGTCGATGATATGCGGCGGGCATTCAGGATGCGCGGCGACCGGTGCGCCGGGGTGCTCGGCCTTGAGCTTCAGCAGCTCGGTCTCGCTGAACGCCTGGTGGACGATGCAGATTCCCGGCCACAGCAGCATGTCACGGCCGGTCTTGCGGGCGAGATAGCCGCCGAGATGGCGGTCGGGGCCGAAGATGATCTTCTGGTCCTTCGGGATTTGCTTGAGGATTGCGTCGGCGCTCGACGAGGTGACGATGATGTCGCTCAACGCTTTCACCGCAGCCGAGCAATTGATGTAGGTCAGCGCGATATGGTCCGGATGGGCCTCGCGGAACGCCTTGAACTGGTCGGGAGGACAGCTGTCCTCGAGGCTGCAGCCGGCGTCCATGTCGGGCAGGATTACGGTCTTTTCCGGCGACAGGATCTTGGCCGTCTCGGCCATGAAGCGAACGCCGCAAAAGGCGATCACCTCGGCGTCGGTCGCCGCTGCCTTGCGTGACAGATCGAGGCTGTCGCCGACGAAATCGGCAAGGTCCTGGATTTCCGGCTTCTGGTAATAATGGGCGAGGATCACGGCGTTGCGCTCGCGCTTCAGCCGTTCGATCTCGGCGAGTAGATCGAGCCCTTTGAGACTGGTGCTTTGAACGGTCATCTCTGCCCTTGCGCCGCGCGGCGCCTGCGCGCCTCCTCTATCGCTGCATTATATGAGATCGACCGGTCGAGATATGAAGGCTCCTCGTCGGGCTCGCCGGCGAATCGGGCAACAACCTTGGCGTCGGCAAAGCCGGCGGCTTGCAGCGGCATTGCGAAACTGCGCTCGACCGCCTGGCGGGCGGCCTGCCGAGCCAGGTTCATCGGCACTTCGCCCTTTGCCTGATTGCGGAGGTCGGCCACCGCTCGGGCGCGATTGGCCTGGTCGAGACGGCCCTCGTTGTTGGTGAAGGTCCCGAGCAGCCCGCCCGAGCCATATTCGCGGGCCTGGGCAAGGTCGACGTCGGGACCGGCGATCTCGACGTCGGGGAGCTGCACCGAAAGCGTGTTCGAGCCCGAGTCCCAGCGGACGTCTTCGGGTTTGAGCTTCGACAGGTCGAGCTCGTAGCGGACATCGCCGGGAAGGATCAGGGTCCGCTCCGACGACAGGCCGAAACGGCTTTGGCTGGCGGTGGTGACGGAAACGTAGCGGGCGACGAACACGACGAGTCGGTTCTGGGCGCGCATCGATTCGAGGCTCGAGGTCGCGATCACCTTCGGATCGGTGCCGCCGAACATGCGGCCCACGAGCCCGGTCCCGGCCAGCACCAGGCCGAGCAGAAGCGCGATCACGACCGCTCCGATCAGGAGCGGGAGTCTGATCCTGTCCCTGTCCATAACTCTCCTTCCTGAGCAACGAGGCCGCGGCGCTTCAGGTCCAGAAGGTGCGCGTGCACCGAGCCCCCGGCGGCGGCGGTAAGCCGGGGATCGAGCCCCGGATAGGCATTGGCGACGATATCGGGGATCGGCCGGGCGCGCTCCGCGACCAGGCCGAGAACCTGACGCTCGCGTTGCATCCGATGCCCGATCAGCGAGCGCACATATTGCTGCGGCCTGGTCACCGGCGGCCCATGCGCCGGATAATAGATGCGATCGCCGCGATGGCGCAGCCTGTCGAGGCTTTGCAGATAGGCCGCCATATCGCCGTCGGGCGGAACCACGACGGTCGTCGACCAGCCCATGACATGGTCGCCGGTGAACAAGGCGTCGCCCCATTCGAAGCACAAATGGTTGGAGGTGTGGCCGGGGGTCGCGACCGCCACCAGCCGCTGCCCGTCGATCTCGACCGCTTCCCCGTCCGCGAGGATCCGGTCGGGGGAATATTCGCCGTCGAAGGCCGCATCGGCGCGCGGCCCGACCGTCTCCAGCGCCAGCGGCGCGCAACCGACGACCGGAGCGCCGGTTCGCTCGGCGAGCGGCGCCGCCGCAGGGCTGTGGTCGCGGTGGGTGTGGGTGCAAAGGATCGCGACGAGCGGGCGCTTGCCGATCGCCTCGACGATCGCATCGACATGCTCGGGGTAATCGGGGCCCGGGTCGATCACCGCGACTTCGCGGGTTCCGACGAGATAGGTCTGGGTGCCGGTGTAGGTGAATGCCGACGGGTTGTGCGCGAGCACGCGCGCAACCGAGGTCTCGAGCTGATCGAGGATTTCGTACGGAGCATCCACCTGCCCGGTGTGCCACGCGTCGCGGGCACTGGCAAAAGCCGCCTGTCAGCAGCGCATGAGATAGGGGCCGCGAGTATCGACGGGATGCCCGCCGCGAGCCACCTGGATCTGGATTTCGGTCTCGACGACGCCGCCGCAAACCTCGCGCGGCATGATCAGCCGCCGCGATTGTCCCTTGCGCATCGGTCCGAGCGGCACTTCCGTCCGAAATTCGCCCTTGCGGGTGAAGCGGAGGCTGGTCGCGGCGGGAATGGCTTCGCCCGCCTTCACGGTCAGCCGGGTGTCGCGATTCAATGCAACGCACGGTCCGCCTGAGCCGATGTCGCCGGGCGTGTAGCATTCGAACGCCAGCTTGGGCTTGGGCAACAGCAAGCCCGAAGACGGGCCGGGTACTGCCGATGCCGACGCGGTGGGACGAGGTATGGGCTTAAACGGCGTCACGCCAGGGACCATCGCCGTTTGCGCCGGCTCGGTGGACCGCGGCAGCTTCGCGGCCCGAACCTTCTCGAGCTCGGCAACCTTGCCCCTGATCTGCTGAACCAGGACGATTCGCCTGTCTTCGGGAATGCTGGCGGTCTTC
>CBIHLI010000114.1:0-5021 GCA_966210575.1 uncultured Sphingomonas sp. | reverse complement strand
CGGCGGCGCAGCGGCTGGTCGCCCATCTGACCCATATCGAGAGCGCCGGCGCGGCCGCCGCGGCGCGAGTCGGCGATGCCGAATCATCCTTCTCGGCGACGGTCGATTCGCTGCTCGACCGAACCGCGGCGTCGCTCGACGAGATACGCGGCGGAATCGACGTCCAGTCGGCCGCGGTCACCGCGCTCGTCGAACAGGCTTCGGCCGGAATCGGCCGGGCCGGATTGGATGCATCCGAAACGCTCGGAAGCAATGTCGAGGCCGCCAATAGCGCACTGGAAACGCTGAGCTCGCGAGTTGCCGAGCAGGAGCGCGCGTCGCAGCGGATGATCGCGGAAATCGAGCGGGCGCTCGGCGAGCTCGACCAGAGATTTGCGATCCTGGCGGACGCCGGCGACGAGCGCGCGGGGCGGTTCGTCGAAGCGCTTGGCAAGTCGCGGGCGGAGCTCGAAGCGCTTGCCCAGGAAACCGGCAGCCAGGACGAATCGATCGTCAGGCTGGCCGAGCGCACTGAAGGGCTGCGGTCGGGGCTCGAGCGGCTGGCGGCGGTGGTTCGCGCCCAATTGACCGATTCGCTCAACGAAGCCGGCGGACAGGCCGATCATCTCGTCCAGTCGACCCGCTCGGTTCGGCCGGAAATCGAATGGATGCGCGATGCGGCGCGCGAGGCCAGCGAGCGGATCGCCGGCACCGGAACGGCGATCGTCGAGCAACAGGATCGGCTGGCGGGGCTGCTGGGCGCATTGGACGAGGGTGTCGGCGGCGCCGAGGAGCGCCTCGTCACTTTGGCCAATACGCTCGCCAAGGCGCAGTCCGAGGCGGCCGATCTCACCCGCGAAACCGGGCCGGCGCTGGTCCAGGCGATGGTCCAGGTGCGCGAAGCCGCAGCCCAGGCCGCCGAGCGCGCTCGCGAAGCGATCGCAGCGATCATTCCGGAAAGCGCCGAAGGATTTTCCGAGGCGACCCGCGATGCGCTGGAGCGGGTGATCCGCGACAGCATCACAGACCGGCTCGGCGAAGTCGAAGCGGTCGCGGCCCGAGCCGTGGAATCGGCGCGCGTCGCCAGCGACCGGCTGATGCACCAGATGCTGGCGCTCGGCCAGAGCGCGACCGCGCTCGAACAGCATGTCGAGAAGCAGCAGTCGCGCGAGAAGGACAGCGAGGAATTCGCCCGGCGGGTCGCGCTGCTGATCGATTCCATGCACTCGGCGTCGATCGACGTCGGCAAGATCCTGTCCGACGAAGTCGATGACAAGGCGTGGGAATCCTACCTCAAGGGCAATCGCGGGGTGTTCACCCGGCGGGCGGCGCGGCTGATAGGCGCGAGCGAAGCGAAAGCGATCCGCGCCCATTACGAGTCGGACGGCGAGTTCCAGCTATCGGTCAACCGCTACGTGCACGATTTCGAGGCGATGCTTCGCCGGGTGCTCGCCGAGCGCGACGGCGGGATGATCGCGGTCACCCTGATGTCGTCGGACATGGGCAAGCTCTACGCGGCGCTGGCCGACGCGATCGACCGCCGCCGCTGATCAGTTGTAGAAGTCGAGGTCGTCGGGGGTGAGCCAACCGTAGGTCCAGTTCGCGTAATAGATGGCGAACAGGACCGCGGCGAGCAGAGCGGCGCGAAGCAAATGCCTGCCGGGCTCGAACCGGTGGGGAGCGCTCTCCGCCTGCCCCGGGACTAGCGGGTTGCCAAGCTCCTCGTCGGTCTTCACCCCGAACGGCAGCAGGATGAAGGCGCTGGCGATGAAGAACAGAAAATAGATCGCCAGAATCGACGTCCACTTCACGCGGTTTCGACCCGCACGACCATGACCTCGACGATCGGCTTCTTGCCGGTCCAGGCGGTGGCGCAGCGCCGGACCGCGAGCCGCACCGCCTCGCGCATTTTTTCCTCGCCGGCCCCCGGGTCGAACGCGCGCCGCGCCGACTCGATCGCATCGACGATGAAATCGTCGCGGTCCTCCTCGACCGGTACCCCGAACGGACGGATGTGCGGGCTGCCCGCCAGCCGGCCCTCCTGATCGACCGGCAATGCGACGGCGATCAGCCCGCCGACGCTGATCCGCCGCCGCTCGGTGACCGTCGCTCCATCGGCGGGAAGGATGACGTCGCCGTCGAGGACGAGGCGGCCGACCCGGATTTCGTCGACCTTCGTCGGATCGCCGGGCGCAAGCCGGATGACGTCGCCGTTCTTCTGGACGACCGCCTTGGGAACGCCGTGGGCAAGCGCGAAGCGGGCCTGCTCGGCCAGATGGCGAGCCTCGCCGTGAACCGGGACGATGATCTCGGGCCGGATCCAGTCGTACATCGCCGCCAGCTCGGGGCGTCCGGGATGGCCCGACACGTGAACGTGCGCCTGGCGGTCGGTGACGATCTTCACGCCTAGGTCGGAGAGCGCATTCATGATCCGGCCGATGGCGACTTCGTTGCCGGGAATGATCTTCGACGAGAAGATCACCGTGTCGCCCTCGCTGAGCTTGATTTCGTGGTTGCCGGCCGCGATCCGCCCGAGCGCGGCGCGCGGCTCGCCCTGGCCGCCGGTGGCGACGATCAGCACCTCGCTTCGCGGCAGCCGCATCGCCTCGTCGAACGAAATCGTCTGCGGAAAGTCGAGCAAATAGCCGGTCGCCTGGGCAACTCTGAGGATTCGTTCGAGCGAGCGGCCGGCGATGGCGACCCGGCGGCCGGTATCGACCGCGACTTCGCCGATCGTCTTCAGCCGCGCGGCGTTCGACGCGAAGGTGGTGATAAGCACCCGCCCCTTCGCCTTCGCGACTTGCTCGCGAAGGCCGACATGGACCCCGGCTTCGGATCCCGATGATTCCGGCTGGAAGACGTTGGTCGAATCGCACACCAGAGCGAGCACGCCTTCGTCGCCGATCCGCTGCAGGGTCTCGTCGCTCGACGGCTCGCCGAGCACCGGCGTTTCGTCGATCTTCCAGTCGCCGGTATGGAAGATTCGCCCGAACGGCGTTTCGATGAGGACGCCATTGCCCTCCGGGATCGAATGGGCGAGCGCGACGTAGCGCACCTTGAACGGCCCAAGCTCGACTTCGCCCTCGCGGTCGATGATGTGCAGCGGGACGTGGCCGGTCAGCCCCTCCTCCTCGAGCTTGGAAGCGATCAGTCCGGCGGTGAACGGGGTCGCGTAGAGCGGTACCTTCAGGTCCTCGGCGAGATAGGGCAGAGCGCCGATATGGTCCTCGTGGCCGTGGGTGAGGATGATCCCGGCCAGCCGCTCCTGCTGCTGCTCGATGAACTCCAGCTCGGGCAGGATCAGGTCGATCCCCGGATATTGCGGGTCGGCGAAGGTCAGGCCGAGGTCGACCATCAGCCACTCGCCGCGGCAGCCGTAGAGATTGACGTTCATGCCGATCTCGCCCGACCCGCCGAGCGCGCAAAACAGCAATTCTTCGCCTGGAATCATGCGCTTGCCGAGACTCGTTCGTGGAGCAGACTCAACCCCTGGATCGTCAGATCGGGTTCAACCGAATCGAACAGGTCGGTGCGCTTGTCGAACAGATCGGCGAGGCCGCCGGTGCCGATGACGGTGACCGGCCGCCCGATCTCCGCCTTCAACCGGTCGAGCAGCCCTTCCATCATCGCCACATAGCCCCAGTAGATGCCGGTCAGCATCTGGCTTTCGGTGGTCCTGCCGATGACCTTGTCGTCCTTCGGCGCCTCGATCGCGATCCGCGGAAGCTTGGCGGCGGCGCTCACCAAGGCGTCGATCGACAGGTTGATCCCCGGAGCGATGATCCCGCCCCGATAGGCGCCGTCGGAGCCGACGACGTCGAAGGTGGTCGCAGTGCCGAAATCGATCACGACCAGATCGCCGGCATATTTCGAGTGGGCGGCGATGGCGTTCAGCGCACGGTCGGCGCCGACGTTGTGCGGCTCGTCGACGTCCAGCGCGATCGGCCAGGCGGCCGCCCCCTCCCCGGCAATCAAAGCCTCGACGTCGAAATATTTGCTCGCCAGCACCTGGAGATTGTGGGTCGCGCGCGGAACCACGGTGCCGATGATCGCCGAGTCCACATCGAGCGTCGAATATCCCTCGAGCTCAAGAAGTTGGCGCAGCCACACGGCATATTCGTCGGCCGTCCGCCGCGGGTCCGTCGCGATCCGCCAGCGGGCGCGAATTTCCTGCGCCTTCACCAGCGCGAAGACGATGTTCGTGTTTCCGGCATCGATCGCGAGAAGCATGCGCGCGCCTTAGGACAAGACCCGCGCGACGCAAAGCGAAGGCCGGACTTTACGCCCGGCCGCCGTTGCAAGCGAGCCGCGTGTCAGGCAGGCAGTGGCGTATCGAGGATTTGAAGCTCGATCTTCTCCGGCTCCGCTCCTTCCTCGCGGATGAATGCAAGCACGTCCGCGTTGATGATCTCCGGATGGGTTTGGCAAGAACCGTGCGGCAGATCCTTGTAGGTGATCAGCCTGCCGTTCTTCAGCAGCTCGACCGTCAGCGGCGCCGAGTCCGCGTAGGGGACGATCTGGTCGTCCTCGCTGTGGATCACCAGCACCGGCACCTCGATCGCCTTCAGATCTTCGGTAAAGTCGGTTTCGGAGAAGGCCTCGATGCATTCGTAGCCGGCCTTGACGCTGCCCATCATCCCTTGCCGCCACCAATTGCGGATCAGCCCTTCGGACACTTTCGCGCCGGGACGATTGAAGCCGTAGAAAGGGCCGCTCGGGATATCCAAGTAGAGCTGGGCTCGGTTGGCGGCGAGCGCGGCACGAAAACCGTCGAACACCTCGATCGGCGTGCCGCCCGGGTTCGAGTCCTTCTTGACCATCACCGGCGGCACGGCATCGATCAACACCGCCCTGGCAACGCGTCCCGGCTCCGCTCGCGCCACATAATGGGTGACCTCGCCGCCGCCCGTGGAATGGCCGACGTGGATCGCTCGCCTGAGGTCGAGCGCCGTGACCAGTTGGGCGACAACGTCGGCATAGCTGTCCAGGTCGTTGCCGCCGTCGGTCTGGGTCGAGCGCCCGTGACCGCGGCGATCGTGGGC
>CBIHLI010000113.1:0-5046 GCA_966210575.1 uncultured Sphingomonas sp. | reverse complement strand
GCCCTGGACGAAGCTGCGATCGACCTTGATGGTCGAGAAACGGATCGCCCGCAGGTAGCCGAGCGAGGAATAGCCGGTGCCGAAATCATCGAGCGCGATCGAACAACCGAGCGCGATGATCTCTTCTAGCGCCTGGCGCGCGATCTGGGCGTCGCGCACGAAGATGCTCTCGGTCACTTCGACCTCGAGCCGCTGCGCCGGCAGGCCGCTGTCGGCCAAGGCATGCACGACCGTCTTGGCGAAGCCCGGCTCGAGCAGTTGCTCGCCCGAGACGTTGACCGACACCTTGAGCGAATCAGGCCAGGCGACTGCCTGTCGGCACGCCTCGCGCAGGACCCATTCGCCGATCGGCACGATCAGGCGCGTGTCTTCGGCCAGCGGAATGAACTTGGCCGGGCTGACGAAGCCATGCTCCTGGCTCTGCCAGCGAAGCAGGGCTTCGAAGCCGACGACGTGTTCGCCGACGGAATCGACCACCGGCTGAAAATTGAGCGCCAGCTCGTTCCTCTCGATGGCGAAGCGCAGGGCGGATTCGAGCTGCCGGCGTTCTTCCGCCTCGGCATGGAGCTTCTGCTCGTAGACGCAGTGCTGGCCGCCGCCTTCGTCTTTCGCGCGGTTGAGCGCGAGATCGGCGTTGCGCATCAGCGCCTCGACCGTATCCCCGTCGCGCGGGCCCGTCGCAGAGCCGACGCTGGCGCCGATGTAGAGCTTGTGATTGTCGACGTCGTAAGGCTGTGAAAGCGTTTCGATCGCCCGCTTGGCGAAGGCTGCCAGATCGCGGCGGTCTGACGCGTCGCGGATCACCACCGCGAACTCGTCGCCGCCCAGGCGTCCGCACATCTCGTTCGCCCCGGCGAGTTGGGCCAGCCGCTCCGAAACCTGGACCAGCAGCTTGTCGCCGATCCGGTGGCCGAGCGAATCGTTGACCGCCTTGAAGCGGTCGAGGTCGATCATCAGGAAGCCGCAGCGCGTCCGCCACTGGTCGGCGTAGGACAACGCACCCTTCAGCGCTTCGGTGATCATCAGGCGGTTCGGCAGCCCGGTCAGCGTGTCGTAGCGCGCCAGATAGGCAATCTTCTCGGACGATTCGCGCTGCTCGGTGACATCCGACCCGACCCCGCGGAAGCCGCTGAAGCGGCCGTTCTCATCCAGGATGGGTGTGCCGGAGATTTCCCACCAGCGGCGACCGGTGCCGACCTCGACCTGCACCAGGAGGTTGGAAAAGCTTTCGCGGCGTTTGAGTCGCTCGGCGAGGTCGTGAAGGCTCGCCGGGAACTGTCCGCTTTCCCAGGCCGAGCCGGCCACGAGCTTGACCAGGACCATGCCCTCTACGTCCGCCGGGTCCCGCCCCAGGGCGTGGGCGAAGCGCGGGCTGGCACCGCGAATGCGCCGGTTGCTGTCCACCTGCCACAGCCAGTCCGCCTCGTTCTCCTCGAACTCGCGCAGCAGCACGGAGACCGCTTCGCCCTTCTCGGCTACTCCGGCCTCGGCGACCCGGGATGAGAGGTAGGTGCGGGCAACATTGAGACCGCCGGCAATGGCGATGGCCGTGAAGGCACCGGTCGCCACGGCGAAGGTGAATTCACCGCGCAAGAGGAACGACACCAGCGCCGCGCCGCCGGCGATGGCGGAGAAGACGATCGTCGCCATGGGCGCGGCCGACATGACCAGCGCCGATCCGGCGATCAGCATGGCCACCAGTGTCCACAAGGCGAACTGATCCGCCGGCGTGCCGAACGGCGCGAACAGCAGCAAGGGAACGGCCCAGGCGGCGGCGCTGCCGGCCACGCCGAGGGCGTGGCTCCTGAATTCGTCCCGTGTCATCGAGCGGCGTTCGACATCGGTCAGGCTGTGATCGAGCCGGACCAAATGCCACTGGGTGGCGACAATCACGGCTGCCCACAGGGCGAGACCGATCAGCGGCACATCGCCGAAGAACACGCCGAAGGTGATGACCGCGCTGAGCGCATGGGCGATGGCCCTGCTGAGCGACAGCTTGTGAATGCGGGCATATTGGAACGCGCGCAGACGCGCCCAGTCACCCTGGTCGGGGTCCCTGAGTCCGACAAGCGCCAGCAGCGGCAGGTCCAGCGGCAGCTGCGGCAGATCGGAATGGCTGGCCGTCACGGCGCGGGGCTACCCCGCCAATAGTTGAGACAGCGTAAAGGAGCCGCTGGGGAAAAAGCGGATTCCGCAGCGTTATTCCACGGTTACCGATTTCGCGAGATTGCGCGGCTGATCGACGTCTGTCCCCTTCGCGACCGCCACGTGATAGGCGAGCAACTGCACCGGCACGGCATAGACCAGCGGCGCGATCAGCGGGTGAACCTGGGGCATCTCGATCGTCGCCAGGCACCCCTCGCCCGCCTCGGCAAGCCCTGCGGCATCGGAGATGAGCACGATCTTGCCGCCGCGGGCGCGTACTTCCTGCATGTTGGAGACGGTCTTTTCGAACAGCGGCCCGGAGGGCGCGAGCACGATCACCGGCACAGCCTCGTCGATCAGCGCGATCGGGCCGTGCTTCATCTCGCCCGAAGCGTAGCCTTCGGCATGGATGTAGCTGATCTCCTTCAGCTTGAGCGCCCCTTCCAGCGCCAGCGGGAAGTCGGGCCCACGGCCGAGGTAGAGCACGTCGCGCGCCGGGGCGATCAGGTGCGCCATCGCCGCGATCTCCTCGTCGTGGTCGAGCGCGGCGTTGAGGCAGGCCGGCGCTGCCAGGAGATGGCGAACGATCTCCGCCTCCTCTTCGGCCGTGATGCGCCCCTTCCTGACCGCGAAATGGGCCGCCAGGGCAGCCAGCACGGCCAGCTGGCAGGTGAACGCCTTGGTGCTGGCGACGCCGATCTCCGGGCCGGCGTGGGTCGGCAGGAGCAGGTCGGCCTCGCGCGCCATCGAGCTGGTCGGGACGTTGACGACCACCGCGATCGTCTGCCCCTCCGCCTTGCAGTGGCGCAGCGCCGCCAGCGTGTCGGCGGTCTCGCCGCTCTGCGAGATGAACAGCGCCAGTCCCCCCGGCTGGAGAACGGGCTGCCGGTACCGGAACTCGCTGGCGAAATCGATGTCGACTGGCACGCGGGCGAACTGCTCGAACCAGTACTTGGCGACCATTCCGGCGTAGTAGCTGGTGCCGCAGGCGACGATGGTGACGCGGTCGATGCCGGAGATGTCGAAGTCGATCTGCGGCAGCGCGACCTGCTGCTCGAGCGGCCGCAGGTAAGAGCGCAGCGTCTGTGCGACCACGGTCGGCTGTTCGAAGATCTCCTTCTGCATGAAGTGGCGGTAGTGGCCCTTCTCGATCGCCGCCGCCGATGCACCGGAAGTGGTGACGGGGCGCGTCACCTCGTTGCCGGCCTCATCGAAGATCGTCGCTCCCTCGCGCGTGACGACGACCCAGTCGCCCTCCTCCAGGTAGGCGATCTTCTGCGTCAGGGGGGCGAGCGCCAGCGCATCGGAGCCGAGGTAGGTCTCGCCTTCTCCGTAGCCCACCACCAGCGGCGAGCCGAGCCGGGCGCCGATCAGCATTTCGGGCTGCGCGCGGAAAGCGATCGCCAGCGCGAAGGCGCCGCGCAGTCGCGGCAGCACTTCCCGCACCGCCTCTTCGGGCGACTTGCCGGCCTCGACCTGCTCGGAGATCAGGTGGGCGACGACTTCGGTGTCGGTCTCGCTCTCGAACCTGCGGCCGCGGGCTTCGAGCTCACCGCGCAGGGGACGGAAGTTCTCGATGATGCCGTTGTGCACCAGCGCCACTTCACCGGTGGCGTGCGGGTGGGCGTTGCTGGTTGTCGGCGCGCCGTGGGTCGCCCAGCGGGTGTGGGCGATGCCGACCTGGCCGGATGCCGGGTTGCGCTCGAGCTCCAGCAGGAGGTTCATCAGCTTGCCCTCGGCCCGGCGGCGGACCAGGGCACCATCGTCGAGCGTGCAGATGCCGGCGCTGTCGTAGCCCCGGTACTCCATCCGCCGAAGGCCGTCGACGAGCCGCTGCGCGACCGGTTCCTTGCCGACGATGCCGATAATTCCGCACATGAACTTGTCTTTCGATCAGAGGAAGTAGGGGATGCGGATCCCCGGCATCGTGGCCGGGAAGTCCGTTGTGTTTCGGGTGACGAGGATACGGCCGGTCTTCTGCGCCGAGGCCAGGACAATGGCGTCGAGCGCCTTGAGACGCCGGCGCTGGGCGCGAAGCGTTGCCGCGTGGCGGGCGATGTCCTCGCCCACCTCGATGATCCGGAACTGGCTGAGGAAGCCCTCGGCACGGTCCGCATCGCCGGGCAGGCCCAGGACCATCACCTCGATCCACGACATCCGGCTGATGAAACGCTCGGAATAGCGGGTCAGTTCGCCATGCGCCGCGGGAACGCCGCGCAGGGCATCGATCAGGATATTGGTGTCGAAGACCGCTTCCGTCACGACTCGGGCATCCCGTCGCCCTGACGATCCTCGCTCTCGCCGAACAGGTCGGGAAATTCGGCGCCGACATCTTCATAGTCGGGATCCCAGCGCCGGGTGGCCGAGGCGCGCTCGCGGCGCTGCCAGTCGACCGCATCGCCGATATCCTCGCGGTCCTTCCAGATGCCGAAATACTTCTCGATGCCGTCTCTCGACGTGCCGGCGCGGTAGGCGCTCACTGCCTCGCGCAGCACGGCTGCGCGCGACCTGCCCTGCTCCTCCGCCAAGCGGTCGAGCCATTTGATATCGTCTTCGGGAAGGTCAGCGAGGATTCGTGGCATTATGAGATCGCGATATCATCTCATGATATCCAAACAAGCTACTTCTTCGCTTCCGCCTTCTTCTTTTTCATCGCGTCGTGGAAGCGGTCGGCCCAGCCGGGCTTCACCAGCTGCTCTGCACGAACCATGCGCAATTCGCCAGCGGCGACGTCCCGGCGGACCGCGCTGCCGGCAGCAACGATCGCATCGGCGCCGATGCTGACCGGCGCGATCAGCGCGCTGTTGGAGCCGATGAAGGCGCGTTCGCCGATCACGGTGCGATGCTTGAAATAGCCGTCGTAATTGCAGGTGATCGTGCCCGCGCCGACGTTGGCTCCTG
>CBIHLI010000112.1:0-5084 GCA_966210575.1 uncultured Sphingomonas sp. | reverse complement strand
GCGATGGCGATCTCGCCCTCGCGGGAGAGCAGCTCGACCGCGCCCATCTCGCGCAGGTACATGCGGACCGGGTCATCGGTGCGGTCGACGGCTTCCTTCTTGGTCGCCGCGGCGGGGCGGGGGCCGCCGTCGTCGAGCGGATCGACCTCGTCCTCGGGCTCGGCTTCCTTTTCCTCTTCCTCGTCGGCGGCTTCCTCATTCTCGACGACGTTGATGCCCATCTCGTTGATCGCCGACATGATGTCCTCGATCTGCTCGGAGGCCATCTGGTCCTGCGGCAGCGCCTCATTGAGCTCGTCGTAGGTGACGAAGCCGCGCTTCTTGGCGCGGGCGATCAACTTCTTGATCGACGCGTCGTTGAGATCGATCAGGGGAGCGTCGCCGCTGTCCTGGGTTTCCGCTTCTACTGCTTCGTTCTTCGCCATTTGGGTCGCCGCTTACTCAGTGCCGACGAGTGACGCCAGCCGTTCCTTGATCCTCTCGCGCTCGCCATGCAGCCGAAGCTGCTCGTCGAGCGCGTGCCCGTCGCCGGCTTTCAAACGCTCGGTGGCCTCGATGAGAGCCGCACCGATCTCTTCCTCCGCAGCAAGCGCGTCGATCGCGATCCCGAGATCGCGAACCGCCCGTTCGGGCGGGGTGTCGCTGCGGGTGAAGGAGAAGCCGATTCCGCCGGCCCGGCGCGCCTTCTCCAAGGTCGGCGCCGCTCCTGCGCCTGCCAATATGGTGGCGAGGCTCTGGCGATCAAGTTGTCCGCCGGCAAGGGCGGCGTCGACGATCCGGTCGCGCAGCGAGGACAAAGCGCGGTCGGCGATGGGGAGATGGGCGAGCTGCTCGCAGTGATCGGCCAGCGCCTGCGGGTAGAAAGCGAAGCCGAGGACCAGGGCGCGGGCGGTGGCGGTGTCGATTCCGGAGCGGGAGATGCGCCGGGCGGTGTCGCTGGCTGGCGGTTCGGGCAGTGCCCAGCGGCCGGTGCGCTTGTCGAAGCGGTTCTGGGTGCGGCGAAACGAGCCATCGCGAGAGGGGCGGACCGAGCCGAACTCGGCCTCGAAGCGGGCCAGCCACTGGTCGCGGTAGAGGCGGCGAAGCTCGGGGTGGCTGATCGCCTGGGCATGCTCGACGAGGCGCTGGCGGAGGCCGGCGCGGGCTTCGGGGGTGTCCAGCGCCGCCGACTCGCGCTCGTGCCGCCACAGCCGCTGGTCGAGCGGCTCGGGCTCGGCGAGCAGGGTTTCGAGCGCCTCGCGCCCCCCCGAGCGGACGACATCGTCGGGATCCTGCCCGGCCGGGAGTTCGACGAAGCGCAAGGTGCGCTCCGGGCCTATGTTGGGCAGGGCGCGCATAGCCGCGCGGATCGCCGCCTTTTGCCCGGCGCTGTCGCCGTCGAAGCAGAGGATCGGGGCGGGGTCGAGCCGCCACATTCGCTCTAGCTGCGCCTCCGTCACGGCAGTGCCGTTGGGCGCGACCGCCTCGGCGATGCCGGCGCGGTCGAGGGCAATCACGTCCATATAGCCCTCAACGACGATCAGTCGCTTCGCCTGGCGGCTGGCGGGGCCGGCGCGGTCGATATTGTAGAGGGTGCGGCCCTTGTCGAAGAGCGGCGTGTCGGGCGAGTTGAGGTATTTTGGATCGCCCTGTCCAAGGATCCGGCCGCCGAAGGCGATCACCCGGCCGCGCTGGTCTCGGATCGGGATCATCAGCCGGCCGCGGAAGCGGTCGTAGCTTTCCTTCCCCTCTTCCTCGGGCTGGATCAGCATGCCGGTTTCGATGAGCCTGTCCTCGCCGAGATGGGCGAGGGCGCGCTTCAGCGCATTGCGGCTGTCGGGGGCGAGGCCGATGCCGAAACGGGCGACGGCGGCGGAGTCTATGCCGCGGTTCTTCAGGTATTCGCGGGCAGCGGCGCCATCCACGCCCTGCAGCTGCTCGGCATACCAAGACTGCACCGCCGCCATCACCTCGGTCAGCGAGGCGGCGCGCTCGGCTTTCTCCTGGGCGCGCGGGTCGGGGGCGGGAACCTCCATCCCGGCCTTGGCGGCCAGCTCCTTGACCGCGTCCATGAACGGCAGGCCGCGCTGGTCGGTCAGGAAGCGGATGGCGTCGCCGTGCGCGCCGCAGCCGAAGCAATGGTAGAAGCCCTTCTCGTCATTGACGGTAAAGCTCGGCGTCTTCTCGTTGTGGAACGGGCAGCAGGCCTTGAACTCGCGCCCTGCTTTGACGAGCTTCACCGACGGCGCGATGACCGCCGACAGCAAGGTGCGAGCGCGCAATTCGTCGAGCCAGGCAGGTGAGAGGGTCACGTATCGACCCTATGCACGAATCGCCGACCTGCAAGACGCGCTACCAACTTATCCACAGGTGCGAAGGGCTTAGCCGTTCAGTGCCGCCTTAACGAGACCGCTCGCCCGCGCGGGTTCGATCGCGGTGCCCAGCCGCTCCTTCACCAGGGCCATCACCCGCCCCATGTCCTTCATCGAGCTGGCGCCGGTTTCGGCGATGATCGCAGAAATGGCGGTGCGGGCTTCCGCGTCGCTCATCTGCTTTGGGAGGAAGCGCTCGATCACGGCGATCTCGGCTTCTTCGACTTCGGCGCGGTCGTCGCGCGCGTTCTTGCGGTAGATGTCGGCCGATTCGCGGCGCTGCTTGATCATTTTTTGCAGGACTTCGGTGACCAGCGCGTCGTCGTCGGGCGCCTTGTCCGACGTGCGAAGCTCGATGTCGCGATTCTTGATCGCCGACTGGACGAGGCGAAGCGTGCCCACTGTCTCCTTGTCGCCGCCTTTCATCGCCGCGATCGTTGCGGCCTTGATGTCGTCCCGGATCATCATTCTGTCTCGCTCAAGGAACCGCCAGCCCTAGCGCCGAGGCTGCAGCCTGACCAGCCGTTGACCGGCGCCCAATATGGTCTTAGCGGCACTCGCTTAGCGACATTGCTGCAAACCTGCTGACGGAAGGCTCTTCCCGCCATGGCCGACGCACGACCTGAGCCCGCGCCCCAGCCGAAGGGCGCGACGGGAGTCGTGGTGTTCGCCGACGGTCGGACGATCTGGGGGCAGGGGTTCGGAGCCGAAGGCGAGGCGGTCGGCGAGCTGTGCTTCAACACGGCGATGACCGGATATCAGGAGGTGATGACCGATCCCTCCTACGCCAAACAGGTCATCGCCTTCACCTTCCCGCACATCGGCAATGTCGGCGCCAACGACGAGGACATCGAGGCGGCCGAGGCGCATGCGCTCGGCGCCATCGTCCGCGATCCCGTCACCGCGCCGTCGAGCTATCGCGCGAGCCAGGATTTCGCGGATTGGATGCGCAAATGGGGGCGGATCGGGATCGCCGGCGTCGATACGCGGGCGCTGACCCGGCTGGTGCGGGTCGAAGGGCCGCCGACCATCGCCATCGCGCATCGCGCCGACGGGCGGTTCGATCTCGACAAGCTGCAGCGCATGGCCGCCGACTGGCCGGGGCTCGAGGGCATGGACCTGGCCAAGGAGGTCAGCCGGCTGCAGGTCGAGCGCTGGACCGGAGGCAAATGGGCGTGGGGCAAGGGCTATGAGCTAGGCGGCGGCGACGACAGCCGTCCGCATGTCGTCGCCGTCGATTACGGATCGAAGCGCAACATCTTCCGCAACCTGTGCGAGGCCGGGGCGCGGGTGACGGTGGTGCCGGCGACCGCCTCGTTCGACGAGATCATGGCGCACGAGCCGGACGGCTTCTTCCTGTCGAACGGGCCGGGCGACCCGGCGGCGACGGGGGAATATGCGGTGCCGGTGATCAAGCAGATGCTGGAAAGCGGCAAGCCGTTGTTCGGCATCTGCCTTGGCCACCAGATGCTGGCGCTGGCGGTCGGCGGCAGGACGTCGAAGATGTTCCAGGGCCACCGCGGCGCCAACCACCCGGTCAAGCGCCTCGCCGACGGCCGGGTCGAGATCACCAGCATGAACCACGGCTTCGCGGTCGAGCGCGACGGGCTGCCGGACAATGTCCGCGAGACCCACGTGTCGCTGTTCGACGGCAGCAATTGCGGGATCGAGCTGACCGACCGGCCGGCGTTCAGTGTGCAGTATCATCCAGAGGCCAGCCCGGGACCGCAGGACAGCTTCTATTTATTCGAGAAATTCGTCGGGGCGATGCGGTAATGCAGGCCCTTCCACCGCCGCCTCCGGCAGTCGAGTGCGTTGCGCCTGAAAAGGCGAAAGGCGCCGCTTACGTAGTCCTAACTGGTGACCCGGCACAGTTGGATGCCGTGCTTGCTGGAGCAACGGCGCGGTGGGTCGTAGATGCGAAGGCAATCAATAACGGAGTGGGATTTGCTCGTCTGAAAGGCGACCTGGATGTGCCGTACAAGGATATCGGCGGTCTGATCTTCGACGCTCAAAGGCGAAACCTTGCTGTGACATTTTTCACGAGTCCTCGAATCTGCGGATTTGATTTCTAGTGCCTAAGCGCACCGACATTTCCTCGATCCTGATCATCGGCGCCGGCCCCATCGTCATCGGCCAGGCGGCGGAGTTCGATTATTCGGGGAGCCAGGCGGTCAAGGCGCTCAAGGCCGAGGGCTATCGGGTGATCGTCGTCAATTCCAACCCGGCGACGATCATGACCGACCCGGAGCTCGCGGATGCGACCTATATCGAGCCGATCACGCCCGAGATCGTCGCCAAGATCATCGAGAAGGAGCGGCCGGACGCGCTGCTGCCGACGATGGGCGGGCAGACCGCGCTCAACACCGCGCTCGACCTCGCCAAGGACGGCACGTTGGAGCGGCTCGGGGTCGAGCTGATCGGCGCCAATGCCGAGGCAATCGAGAAGGCTGAGGATCGGCTCAAATTCCGCGAGGCGATGGACCGGATCGGGCTGGAGTCGCCGCGCTCGGCGATCGCCCATTCGTTCGAGGAGGCGCTGGCGGCGCTCGACAGCGTCGGCCTGCCGGCGATCATCCGGCCGAGCTTCACATTGGGCGGCACCGGCGGCGGCATCGCCTACAACCGCGAGGAGTTCGAGGCGATCGTCCGCGGCGGGCTCGAAGCTTCGCCGACCAGCGAAGTGCTGATCGAGGAATCGGTGCTCGGCTGGAAAGAATATGAGATGGAGGT
>CBIHLI010000111.1:0-5128 GCA_966210575.1 uncultured Sphingomonas sp. | reverse complement strand
GATGCCGGCGGTGTCGGTGTCCTCGAAATAGACGGTCAGCGCGAAGCGGTGCTCGGCGCCGACGAAGCCGCCGCGATAGGGGGTATCGAGGTCCTCGCTCAACGCCTTGCCGCGACTTGCTCGACCAGGCGGAGAAGGTCGCCCTGCGGCGCGGCCATGTCCGCCAGATGCATGCCCCAGCCGGGAATGAACATGCCGAGCACCCCGACCTCGCCATAGATCCGGTCGGTCCTTCTATCACTGGGATCGGCATTGACCCGGACCGAAAGATAGCCGCGCCGGCCGTCATTGACGCAGCGCGCCGAGACCAGGCCTTGGGTACGCAGGAACGGCGTCGGCGGCGCGCCTGCGGTCGACCAGATTATCGGCCCGCCCGGCACCGGCAGCGACCACCGCGCGTTCCAATAGCTGTCGAGCCTTTCCCACGCGGTCGATCCCGGCCGCGCCGGATTGGTGCAGGCCACCGTCATCCCCGGCGCCGGCGCCCAGCCGAACATCGCCCCTTCGGGCGGCGGGTTGTTGGCGCGGAAGCTGACCCAGGTCAGGACGCAGCCGGCCTGGCCGGGCGATGAGCAAACGGGCGTCGACTTGAACGTGCCACCGACCAGCTTTCCTTGCGGGACATAGACATTGTAGCCGGGGAGGATCGCCAACCGCATCTTGGCGGCGATCGGCTTTCCTTCGATTTCGTTCCTGATCAGCTCCTGCAGCATCAGGCTGCCCTGGCTGTGGCCGATCAGGACGAACGGGCGGCCATTATTATGCCTGGCGAGATAGGTCCGCCAGGCGCTGCGAACATCGGCATAAGCGATCGAGCCGGGCCCCTTCACGTCGGCGCCGGTGGCGGCCGCGGCGACGGCGCCGAGGGTCATCTGGCGGTAGACGGGAGCGAAGGCGCGGCAGACGCTGGCAAAGCGGGCGAACTGGACCTGCACCGCGTTGCGCTCGCTATCCACCGCCAGGTCGCTGTTCATGCCGCGGTCGGCGGAGACGGTCGGATAGACGTAGAAACAGTCAATCGGCGCGTTCTTGGCGATTTGTGGCTGACCGTTGGCGCCGTAACCGGCCGGGGTCAGCGCGGTCGTCGGCAGCGGCCTTTGGCAGATGTCGTCGCGGTCGGGCAGGCACAGCCAGCTGGCCGGTTTCGAATAATCGATGGCGGCGGGCGCGGCCGTTGCTGCCTGCGCGACGGCGACACTCAACGTTATGGCAGCAATCACTTCGGCTCACTCTCCACGTCGAACAGGCCCGACTGGCCGCCCGAAGGCGGGGGAAGGCCGAGATGGGCCCAGCCGCGGCCGGTCAGGGCCCGGCCTCTTGCGGTGCGGGCGATGAGGCCGAGCTGAATGAGGAACGGCTCGATGACGTCCTCGATCGTGTCCCTCGGCTCCGACAGGCCGGCGGCGAGGGTTTCGACGCCGACCGGGCCGCCACCGTACAGATCGGCGATCATCGTCAGATAGCGGCGGTCCATCGCATCGAGCCCGAGTGCGTCGATCTCCAGCCGGTCGAGCGCCTTGTCGGCGACGCCGGCGTCGATCGTTTCGGCGCCGACCGCATGGGCGAAGTCGCGAACCCGTCGAAGCAGCCGCCCCGCGATCCTCGGCGTGCCGCGCGAACGGCGGGCGATTTCGTGGCCGCCGTCGTCGGTGACGCCCATGCCAAGCAATCGCGCCGCCCGACGGACGACCAGCTCTAGCTCCTCGACCGAGTAGAAGTTGAGCCGCACCGGGATTCCGAAGCGGTCGCGGAGCGGCGTGGTCAGCAAGCCCTGGCGGGTGGTCGCCCCGATCAGGGTGAAGCGGGGAAGGTCGATCCGCACCGATCGCGCCGACGGTCCTTCGCCGATCATCAGGTCGAGCGCGCGGTCCTCCATCGCCGGGTAGAGCACCTCCTCGACGGCGGGATTGAGCCGATGGATCTCGTCGATGAACAGGACGTCGCCGTCCTCGAGGTTGGTGAGTAGCGCGGCGAGGTCACCCGACTTGGCGATGACCGGGCCCGAGGTTGCCCGGAAGCCGACGCCCATCTCCCGCGCCAGGATTCCGGCGAGAGTCGTCTTGCCGAGGCCCGGCGGGCCATGGAGCAGGACATGGTCGAGCGCCTCCTCGCGGCTCTTGGCGGCGTGGACGAAGACCCGCAGATTCTCCCGCGCCGACTTCTGGCCGATGAACTCGTCGAGGCTCTTCGGACGCAACGCGGTGTCCGCATCTTCACTGGTGCGTTCGGGACTCGTGATCCGGGCCGGGTCGGTTGCCATCCATGCCTGATTCGCAGAAGCATGGCCGCTCGACAAGCAGCGCGGAGGGAAAAGGATGGAGCTCGATCGGCGGACGATGCTTGCAGGTTCGGCGGCGGTGCTCGCGGTCGGCCCGGCGATCGCGCAATCAGGCGCGACCGAGCTGTCGTGGTACGACCGAGCGATCGTCATCGACGCCCTCGGCGGGGTCGGCGACCCCTATGCGCCCGAAGACCAGCTGCGGCTCAGCGACCGCGCCTGGGCTGAGATGGTGGCGACCGGAGTGACGGTGCTGCGCGACACCGTGATGCCGGTCGGCAACGGCACCGATAGCTGGGAGGTTTATCAGAAGGACATCGCGCTTAAGCAAAACATTCTCAACGCCAACCCCGACCGGCTGCAGCTGGTGCGGACCGCCGCCGACATCCTCAAGGCCAAGCGGGAAAGGAAATTCGCGGTCGTAATAGGAACGCAGGACACCGCGATGGTCGGCGGCGACGTCAACCGACTGGTGCAGATGAAGAGGGACGGCGTGATGACCGTCCAACTGACCTATAATAACGCAAATCTCAGCGGCGACGGATCATTGGAACCGCGCAACGGCGGGATCACCAAGCTCGGCAAGGCGACGATCGACCGGATCGAGAAGGAAAAGCTGCTTCTCGACCTGTCCCACGGCGGTGCGCGGACCATGGCCGAGGCCGCGGCGTATGCGAAACGGCCGCTGGTCATCAGCCACACCGGCGCGCGGGCGCTTGCCGATCATCCGCGCAACACGGCCGACGAGACGATCAAGGCGGTCGCGGACAAGGGCGGGATCGTCGGCATCTATTTCATGCCGTTCCTGAGTCTCGACAGTCATCCCAAGGGGTCCGACCTCATCGCGCATATCGAGCATGTAGCGAACGTGGCGGGGGAGGATCATGTCGGTATCGGCACCGACAATGGAGTCCTCCCGCAGCTTGTGAACGAGGAGACGACGCGCAAGCTCAACGCATGGGCGAAGCAGCGGATGGATGCGGGCATCGCCGCTCCCGGCGAGGGTCTCAACGTCTGGCCGATGGTCGCCGACTACAACAGCGTCGACCGCTATCGTCGGCTCGGCTCGGACTTGCAGAAGCGCGGCTGGAGCGAAGCCCGGCTGGAAAAGCTGTTCGGCGGCAATTTCCTGCGCGTCTATCGCGACGCGTGGGGCGGTTAGCTTAGACTGAGCGCTTCTCGCCACGCTTGCGCTGCCACGGCCAGCGCCCCTCGATCTCTAGCTCGAGGCTGAAACTGAGGAAGGTCCGGATGAGGACGATTCCGGCCAGCACCGCGACGCTTTCCAGGGTCGGCCGGACCGCGACGGTGTTGATGATGTCGGCGGCGATCAGGAATTCGAGGCCGAGCAGGATCGCCCGGCCGAAGCTCGAGCGGAAGGTGGCGGCCGCCTGGACCAGGTCTTCGCGCCGGGCAATCCGATAGAGGAACAGCAGCAAGGTGCCGACCGCGCCGGCCCCGATGATCGCGACACCGGCCATTTCAAGGATGTGACCGGCGTCCTGGGCCATCTGGGTCGCGAATAGCTCGATCATAAATCCCCCTCAGTGCGAATGCTCGACGCCTTCGCCGGCGATTTCAACCCAATCGTGCTTGCGCCCCTCCCAAACGGAGAAGGCCGGGCTGGCGAAATAAGGATCGTCGAAGGCGCCGAGCGGGATCGCGACCAGTCCGTCGAACTTGCCGTCGATTTCATAATGCACATCCGACCCGCATTCGGGGCAGAAGTGGAAAGTGATCCGGTTACCGCTGTCGGCGACGTTCGCGTGTGTCTTCGATTGGCCCTCGATCCTCACCTGTTCCGCCGGCCACCGCGCCTGAACCGCAAACGCGCTGCCGCTCCGCTTCTTGCAGTCGAGACAGTGGCAGACTGAGATTCGCACCGGCTCGCCGGCGGCGGCGGCCTTCAGTTGCCCGCAGCGACAGGAAGCGGTGCGGCTGGTCACTTCGCCGCCTTCCGCAGCGCCAGCCGGACGAGCGCGTCGAGGCCGGCGTTGGGGCCGAGCTCGTCCTGGGCGGCGTTGACGGCGGCGCTGGCGTCGGCGGGCTTGAAGCCGAGGTTGGCGAGTGCCGACAGCGCGTCGACGGCGGCGCCCTGGCGCGGCGCGGGGGCTCCGGGGCCGAGCCCCGCGAGACTGAGTTTGCCTTGCAGCTCATTGGCGATGCGCGCGGCGAGCTTGGGGCCAACGCCGCTTGCGCGGCCGATCATCGCCTTGTCGCCCTGGGCGACGGCGCGGGCGAGCTCATCGGGCGAAAGCACCGACAGGATCGCCAGCGCCAACCGGCCGCCGACGCCCTGGACCGAGGTCAGCGCACGAAACGAATCCCGCTCGATCGCCGAGCCGAAGCCGAACAGGATCCAGGCATCCTCGCGCACCTGAAGCTCGGTGAGCAGCAGGACCTCGCCACCGACCGGCCCGAGCGAGTCCAGGGTTCGGCCGCTGCAATGCGCCTGGTAGCCGACCCCGGCGACGTCGATCACCACCGTGTCGGCGGCAATTTCGGCGAGGATTCCGGAAAGGCGGGCGATCATCGAGTCAGTGCGTAATGCCCGCCCGCTGACTCGCCAAGTGATGGGCGTGGGTGATGGCGATCGCCAGCGCGTCGGCGGCGTCGGGTCCGGCGATCTTCGCGCCGGGAAGGAGCCGCGCGACCATCGCGTGGACTTGCGTCTTTTCGGCGCCGCCGGTGCCGACCACCGCTTTCTTGACCAGCCGGGCGGCATATTCGCCGACTTGGAGCCCGGCACGCGCCGCGCACATCAGCGCGACGCCGCGCGCCTGGCCGAGCTTCAGCGTCGATTGCGGGTTCTTGTTGACGAACACTTCCTCGACCGCGGCGGCCTCGGGG
>CBIHLI010000110.1:0-5142 GCA_966210575.1 uncultured Sphingomonas sp. | reverse complement strand
GATGCGCGCTGCCAGCCCGGCGCAGGCGGTGGCGCATCCGAGGTGGTCGATGGGAGCGAAAATCTCGGTCGATTCTGCGACCCTGATGAACAAGGGGCTGGAACTGATCGAGGCCCATCATTTGTTCGGGCTCGCGTCCGATCGTATCGACATCGTCGTCCATCCGCAGTCGGTCGTGCATTCGCTGGTCGAGTTCGTCGACGGTTCGCTGCTCGCACAGCTCGGCAGCGCCGATATGCGGATCCCGATCGCCTTCACGCTCGCGTGGCCCGAGCGGATGGAGACTCCGGCAGAGCGGCTGTCGTTGACCGATATCGCCAGGCTCGACTTCGAAGCCCCCGACATGCAGCGCTTCCCGGCGCTGCGGATCGCCCGCGAGGCGCTTGAGCGCGGCGGCTCGGCGGCAATTGTCCTCAATGCGGCCAATGAAGTCGCGGTCGAGGCGTTTCTCAACGGCCGGATCGGCTTTTGCGATATCGTTCGGCTTGTAGAGGAGGCGCTGGCTCAAATCGACGCCGCCGCCCCGAAGTCAGTGGCCGAAGTGGTTGCGCTCGACCTGGATGTGCGCGAACGGGCGCGGGCCATGATCGCCGAAAGCTGCTGCTGATGCTCGACCAACCGCCACTGTGGCTGATCGCCATCGCCTTCGTCTGCATGATCGGACCGCTCGTGTTCTTCCACGAGCTTGGCCACTATGCCGTCGCGCGGCTGTTCGGGGTCGGCGCCGAGATCTTCTCGATCGGCTTCGGCCGCGAGATCGCCGGCTGGACCGACCGAAGCGGCACCCGCTGGAAGGTCGGCTGGCTGCCGCTGGGCGGCTATGTGCGCTTTGTCGACGACGAGCAGCATGCCGGCGCCGCGGAAGGCACAAAGGCGGCAACGAACCCCAGGAGCTTTGCCGGAAAGCCCGTCTGGCAGCGGTTCCTGATCGTGCTGGCGGGGCCGATGGCCAATTTCCTGCTCGCGATCATCATCTTTGCCGGCTTTTTCGCCGCCTTCGGAATGCCGCGCAGTGCGAATGTCGTCGCGGCTGTGCAGCAAGGAAGCGCCGCCGACGTGGCAGGATTGAGGGCAGGGGATCGAATCGAGTCGGTCGCGGGCCAGGACACCGACAGCTTCGAGGACGTGCAGCGAATCGTCTCGCTTCGGCCCAACGAGGAGGTGACGATCCGGATTGTCCGCGACGGCAGATCGAGCGTCGTACGGACCAGGCTTGGAGTCCATGAAGAGCAGGACCGGTTCGGCCAAAAATACCGGCTCGGGCTTCTCGGCGTTTACACCGCCGGTCGACAGCTCGAACGCGTCTCGGCACTCGAACTGCTTCCGGAAGCGACCGTCTTTACCTGGCAGCTGACCAGGGCGACCTTCGAAGGCGTGGTCCAGATCGTCACCGGCCGGCGGTCGGCCAAGGAGCTCGGCGGGCCGCTGAAGATTGCTCAGGTCGCCGGACAGCAGGCGTCGCTCGGCCCGTTTCAGTTCGTTCAGCTGCTGGCGCTGTTCTCAATTAATCTGGGATTCATCAACTTATTGCCAGTCCCGCTGCTGGATGGCGGGCATCTCCTCTTCTATTCGATCGAGGCGGTCCGCCGCCGACCGGTCAGCGTTCGGGCGCAGGAATGGGCGTTTCGCGGAGGACTCGCGCTGCTTCTCGCCCTGCTCCTGTTCACAACGGTCAATGATCTCAGCTCATTCGGCTTGTGGGAACGGATCGGGCGCTTGATTGGCTAGGTCGCTTGGGGCAGGGCAGCACAACTTTTTCGCCGCATCTGCCGGCGGCACATCATTTCAAGGGCGGGGACGCGTGATTCCAGACAAAGCGAACATCTCCAAGCGCGCAGCTGCGGTGCTGTTGGTCAGCACCATACTCGGCGGTTGGTCGATGCCCGTGCTGGCCCAGGAGGCCGAGCAGCCGGCCCCGGTCGCGCCGACTCAGCCGGCCGTGCAGCAGCAGGCGCCGCTGGTGACGGCGCCGCCGGCGTCCGCAATGATCCGATCGATCGGCGTTCGCGGCAATCAGCGCCTGGAGCCGGCAACGATCATCTCCTATTCGAACCTGCAGCCCGGGACGACCTACACCGCCGAAACCCTCGATCAGGCGCTCAAGGACCTCTACGCGACCGAGCTGTTCGCCGACGTCGTCATCACCGGCGCCGACACCGGCAACATCATCATCACGGTTCAGGAAAACCCGGTCATCAACCGCATCGTCCTTGAGGGCAACAAGCGGCTCAAGGAGGACAAGATCGTCCCCGAGATCCAGCTCAAGGCGCGTGAGATATTTACCCGCTCGAAGGTTCGCGCCGACGTCGACCGGATCGTCGAGCTGTACAAGCGCCAGGGACGTTTCGCCGCGCGGGTCGAGCCGAAGATCGTCCAGCTCGACCAGAACCGGGTCGATCTCGTCTTCGAGATTTACGAGGGCCCGATCTCCAAGGTCCGCCGAATCAACGTCATCGGCAACGAGGCGTTCGGCGACGATCGGCTGCGCAAGGAAATGTACACGCGCCAGGCCGGCGGCATTTTCGGCTTCATAAAATCCAACGACACCTACGACCCCGATCGCCTTGCCGCCGACCAGCAGAAGCTTCGCGCCTTTTACCTGACCGAGGGCTATGCCGATTTCCGCGTGGTCTCGGCACTCGCCGAGCTGACTCCGGACCGCCGCGACTTCATCATCACCTACGTCGTCGAGGAAGGGCCGAGATACAAGTTCGGGACCATCGACGCGGAGAGCGCGCTTCGCGACCTGTCGCGCGAGCGAATCATGGGGATGGTGAAGCTCCAGCCCGGCGCCTGGTTCAACGCCAAGGCGGTCGAGGACACGGTCGGTGGCCTCAACGAGCTCGCCGGCAACCTCGGCTATGCGTTCGCCGACATCTCGCCGCGCTACAAGCGCAACGCCGAAACCCAGACGATGGACGTGATGATCACCATCGGCGAGTCTCCGCGGGTCTATGTCGAGCGGATCGACATCCAGGGCAATACGGTCACCCGTGACAAGGTCATCCGGCGCGAGTTCCGGGTCAATGAAGGCGATGCGTTCAACGCGATCAAGATCAAGCGGTCGCAGGACCGGATCCAGTCGCTCGGCTATTTCCAGGAAAACATCGAGATCACCCAGACGGAAGGCTCGGCCCCCGATCGGGTGGTGCTTGGCGTCGACGTGCAAGAGAAAGCGACCGGCCAGCTGCAATTTTCGGCGGGCTATTCGAGCCTCGAGCAGTTCCTGATCTCGCTCGGCGTCCAGCAAAGCAACTTTCGCGGCATGGGGCAGACGCTCGACGCCAACGTCAGCTGGTCGCGCTACGCTCGGTCGGCCTCGGTCGGTTTCAGCGACCCCTATTTCCTCGACAAGGAGATCCTGCTCGGCGGCCAGCTTTTCCGCCGCGATTACAACGCCTTCAATTTCCAGGGCGGCGAGCGGAACACGACCTACAAGCAACTCAGCACCGGCGGCGGCCTGCGGCTGGGATTCCCGGTCACCGAGTTCCTGACTTACGGCACGAGATATTCGCTGATCCAGGACGACGTGACGCTCGGCGATATCTATTTCACCGACCCGGATTTCATCCCCGATCCGGACGGCACCGGGCCGCTGACGGAAACGAACGGTCCGCTTCCGCCGGTGTGCGACCCGTTGAAGGCGGGGCGCTACCTTTGCGACGAGCTCGGCAAGCGGCTGACGTCGTCGATCGGTCACTCGGTCGCCTATGACGACACCGACGGGATTCGGCCGACGCGCGGCCAGCGCATTACCTTCAGCCAGGATTTCGCCGGCCTCGGCGGCGACGTGAAATATATCCGGACCCGCGGCGAGGCGACCAAGTACAAGAGCTTCGGCGGCGGCTGGATTCTGTCCGGCCATCTCGAAGGCGGCTACATCCATCCGCTGCAAAAGAACACGAACCCTGGCCAGGACGCGATCCGGCTCACCGACCGCTTCTTCGGCACCCAGATGCGCGGCTTCGACGTTCGCGGCATCGGCCCGCGGGTCGAGCGCATTCCGTATGACTCGGCGGGCATGCTGACTACCGACGACCAGGATCGAGTCACCGACGCGCTCGGCGGCCGCGCTTATTACATGGGTCGGCTCGAGCTCGAGGTGCCGACCAGCGCTTCGATCCGGAGCCTTGGACTGCGCCCGTCGGCGTTCATCGACATCGGCTCGGTGTTCGGGATCAAGAAGCCCGACCTGATCGATCGGGTCGGAACCTGCGTGCCGAGGGTCGCGACCGATCCGATCATCATCGTCGACCCAGGCGAAACCCCGGCCATATGCCCGATCGGGCCCGACCCGACGCAACCGCTGTACACCTTTGTCCCTGGCTTCAAGGAAGTCTTCCTCGGCAACTCGCCCAAGCCGCGTATCTCGGTGGGCGTCGGCTTCAACTGGGTGTCTCCGTTCGGCCCGATCCGAATCGACCTTGCAAAGGCGATCGTGGTGCAAGAGGGCGACGACACCAAGCTCTTCTCATTCAATGTAGGAACACAATTCTAAATGCGTAAAATCCTTATGCTTTCTGCCGTAGCCGTCGCGACAGCGGCGCCCACTGCAGCCCAGGCGCAGCGCGCTCCGGCCGCTGCCATCGTCGTCGTCGATTCCAATCGCGTCTATCGCGAGTGCAATGCCTGCCGGACCGCCGCGGCGCAGCTCCAGGCGCAGGTGACCGCGTTCCAGAACCGGCAGCAAACGCTGATGAACCAGCTGAAGCCGGAAGCGGACGCCCTCCAGGCGGCGATCACGGCCCTTGCCGGCAAGCAGCCCGACGCGGCTCTGAGAACCCGCGCCCAGGCGTTCCAGCAAAAGCAGGAGCAGGCGCAGCAGGAGCTTACCCGCGCCGAACAGAACATCCAGTCGATCCGGGCCAATGTCAGCCGCCAGATCGACGCCCGCTACGGTCCGGCCGTCAATCAGGTCATGACCCAGCAGGGCGCCAATCTCGCGGTCGACGTCGACAACACCATAGCGCACTCGGCAGCCCTCGACGTCACTCCGGCGGTCCTGGCCGCGCTCAATGCGACGCTTCCCTCGCTCAGCATGACGCCGCTGCCTCAGCAGCAGCAACAACAGCAGCAGCCGCAGGGGCGGTGACCCAAACCGCGGGGGCAGGGGCGATGGGCCCGCTGGACGTCCGGCGGGTC
>CBIHLI010000109.1:0-5155 GCA_966210575.1 uncultured Sphingomonas sp. | reverse complement strand
GCCCGCGCGACTTCCAGGACGATCCGATCGGCGGCAAGACGCTGACCGAATTCGGCGTCGAGGCGCGGTTCCGGATCGGCAATTTCGGAATCGTCCCGTTCTTCGACGGCGGCGCCCTGACCAACAAGGTGACCCCGCAGTTCGACGGCTGGCAGTTCGGCGCCGGCATCGGCGTTCGCTATTATTCGAGCTTCGGCCCGATCCGGATCGACGTCGGAACCCCGCTCAATCCGCGCGAAGGCGACAGCCGGATCGCGGTCGCCGTCTCGCTCGGGCAGGCATTCTGATGGCCGAGGCGGCGGTCGCCCAGGGCAGCGGCGGGCAATCACCCTATCGGCTCAAGCCCGACTGGCCGCGGCGGCTCGCCCGCGAGCTTCTCGCACTTGTGCTCGGCCTCGCGTTCCTGCTGGCTGCCGGCCTCGCGATCCTCGACACGGCGCCCGGTCACCGCTGGATCGTCGACCGGATCGCCGGGATCGAGACCTCTTCGGGCTTGCGCATCAAGATCGGGCGGATCGACGGATCGATCTTCGGCCGGTCGCGGCTGAGGAATGTCGCCGTGTCCGACCAGAAGGGCGTGTTCTTCTCCTCGCCGGAGATCGAACTCGACTGGATTCCCGGTGCCTGGCTTCGCAACAAATTGTCGATCAACCGCGTCCATGCCGACCGGGCGACGCTGGTCCGGCTCCCCGACCTCAAGCCCGGCACCCGCGAGGGACCGACCTTGCCCGGCTTCGACATCCGCATCGGCGAATTGTCGATCGACCGCTTCGAGATCGCCCGCGGAGTCACGGCAAAGCCACGCGTCGGCAGCGTCCGCGGCAGCGCCGATATCCGCTCGGGCCGAGCCAAGGTGACCTTGCAGGCGGCGGTCGCCGGCTCCGACCGGCTATGGCTGGTGCTCGATGCCGAGCCCGACGGGGACCGCTTCGATTTCGAGGTCCGCGGCCGCTCGGCCGCCGGCGGACTGCTGCCGGCGCTGGTCGGGTCGAAACGTCCGCTGCAGCTGGGCGTCACCGGCGACGGCAGTTGGACCCGGTGGCGTGGTGGAGCGGCGCTGAACCTGTCCGGCCGCCCCGCCGCCCGGCTTGGCCTGGCCAACGATAAAGGCCGCTTCCGGCTCCGCGGGCTGCTCGCTCCGGCGCAATTCCTCAAGGGCCGCCAAATGCGGCTTACCGCGCCGGTCGTTCGGGTGAGCGGGGCGGCGACCCTCAAGGACCGGATCCTCGACGGCGAGCTGGTGCTTGGCTCTGCCGCGCTGCGGGTCGTCACCAGCGGGGCGCTCGACCTTGCCCAGAATCGCTTCCGGGCGGTGCGCATCGGCATCGACCTGTTAAAACCGCCGGCGCTGTTCCCGAACATGACCGGCCGCAGCGTACGCCTGCTGGTCACCCTGAACGGGCCGTTCGACACCGCCGCCTTCGCCTACCGGCTGACTTCGCCGGGGGTGAAATTCGACGATACCGGTTTTGTCGACGTTATGGCCGAGGGCAGGACCCAGCTTTCGCCGTGGCCGATGAAGGTTCCGCTGCACCTGCGGGCGCGGGCGATCACGGGGCTCGGCGACGAGGCCGCCGCGATCCTCGCCAACGCCCGGATCGACGGTCTCCTGACCATCACGCCCAAGCTGGTCCGCGGCGAGGCGCTGCAGCTTCGAAGCGCGCAATTGAACGGCAAGGTTTCGCTGCTAATCGACCTCGTCACCGGTCGCTTCGAGATCATGCTGTCCGGGGGCCTGAAGCGCTATTACATCGAAGGCCTCGGGATCGTCGACGTGCTCACCGAGCTGAAGGTGGTGCCCGGACCCGGCGGCAAGGGCTCGCTCGTCACCGGCAGCGCCAAGGCCTGGGTGCGCCGCCTCGACAACAGCTTCTTCCGCGACCTGGCCGGCGGGCTGCCGCGGATCGAAACCGGGCTGCTGCGGGGTCCTGACGGCATCCTCCACCTTCGCAATCTGCAATTCTATTCGCCCAAGCTGCGATTGTCGGGGGAGGGGCGCCGCAACCGCGACGGCACCTTCCACATCACCGGTCGCGGCCGTCAGGCCGAGTACGGCCCCCTGCGGATCGCGCTCGACGGCAACATCGCCCGGCCGCGCGTCGACCTGTTCCTCGAACGCCCCAACGAGACGCTGGGGCTGAGCAATGTCCGGCTGCTGCTCGATCCGATCGCCGCCGGCTTCAATTATCGCGCCGCCGGCGGCTCGCGGCTCGGCCCGTTCACCAGCAACGGCCAGATCCTGCTTCCCAAGGGCGGGCGCACGGTGATCGCGGTCGCCGCGCTCGACGTGAACAACACCCATGCCAGCGGCCGGCTTCGCTCCGATCCGGGCGGCTTCACCGGAAATCTCGACCTGGCCGGCGGCGGGCTGACCGGCGGTCTCGAATTTGCTCCTGTGGGAGACGCGCAGAAGATCGAGGCGCACCTCAATGCCGATTCGGTCCGCTTCCCCGGCGCGCTGGCGGTGCGCAGCGGGCGGCTCGACGGGACCATCGTGCTAGCCGACGGCCGAACGACGCTGGCCGGCGTGGTCAACGCGCGCGGGGTCGAAATGAGCGGCCTCAGCATCGCCCGGCTGACCGCCAACGCTAACCTAGTCAACGGCAGCGGCCAGGTCCGCGCCGCCTTCGCCGGACGGCGCGGCGCGGCGTTCGAGTTCACCACCATCGCCGACATTTCTCCCGACCAGATTCGCTTGCGCGGCCGCGGCCAGGTCGAGCGCCGGCCGCTAGTGCTCGAGCAGGCGGCGGTGTTCACCCGCTCCGGCGACGGCTGGGCGCTGGCGCCGACCCGAGTGTCGTTCGGCGGCGGCCGGGCCATCCTGTCGGGCAACAGCGGATCGCTGCCGTCGGTCCATGCCCAGCTGCAGTCGATGCCGCTCGAAGTCCTCGACATCATCTCGCCAGACCTTGACCTCAGCGGGCGCGCCAGCGGCACCTTCGATTATGCCTGGAAGGGGACCCGGTCGGGCCGGCTCAACCTGACGGTCCGGGGCCTCAGCCGCTCGGGGCTGCTGCTCGCGTCGCAGCCGATCGACCTTGGCGTGGCGGCGGTCCTGACCGGCGACCGGGCCGGAATGCGGGCAACCGCGGTCAGCAAGGGCGAGACTATCGGCCGCGCCCAGGCCCGCTTCGCCCCGCTCGGCAATGGCCCGGTGATGGCGGAGCTGATGAACGCGCCGTTGTTCGCTCAGGTTCGCTACAACGGCACCGCCGATACTTTGTGGCGGCTGTCGGGGATCGAGGTGTTCGATTTGACCGGGCCGGTGGCGATCGGCGCCGACATCCGCGGACGGCTCGCCGATCCGGCGGTGCGCGGTTCGATCCGCACACAAAATGTCCGGCTCGAAAGCGCGGTAACCGGGACGGTCATCGAAAACCTCGTCACCGACGCCCGGTTCCAGGGCCCGCGGCTGGTGTTCAACCGCCTGTCTGGCCAGACCCCCGGCGGCGGGACGATCGAAGGCTCGGGCACCGTCACCTTCTCCGAAGGGCGGACCCTGCTCGACCTGGCGTTCAACGCCAGCCAGGCGCAATTGCTCAACCGCGACGACGTCGCCGCTAAGGTCACCGGTCCGCTCAAGGTCCAGTCGAACGGCCGCGGCGGCACGATCTCCGGCAAGCTGCGGCTCAACAGCGGCACCTTCACGCTCGGCCAGGCGAGCAATGCTGGCGCGGTTCCCAAGCTGGCGGTCAGGCACACCGGGATCGACCAGGCCGATGTCATCGAGCCGGATGCGCTGTCGCCGTGGCGGCTCGACGTCGACCTCGCCGGCGGTAGCCTGCAGGTGCGCGGCCTCGGAATCCGAAGCACCTGGACGACCGACCTCAAGATCGGCGGATCGGCGGATTCGCCGGCATTCACCGGCCGCGCCGATTTGGTTCGCGGCGACTATGAGTTCGCCGGCCGCAGGTTCCGGCTGGAGCGCGGGATCATTCGCTTCCGCGGCGAGAGCCCACCCAACCCGCTGCTCGACATCCGCGCCGAGGCGCAGGTCCAGGGACTCGACGCGACGGTCCTTGTCCAGGGCACCGGCCTCAAGCCTGAGATCAGCTTCGCCTCGGTGCCGCAGCTTCCGCAGGACGAATTGCTGTCGCGGATCCTGTTCGGAACGTCGATCACCAACCTGTCGGCGCCCGAAGCGCTGCAGCTTGCCTCGGCGGTGGCGGCGCTGAATTCCGGCACCAGCAGCCTCGACCCGATCAACGCGCTTCGCCGATCGGTCGGGCTCGACCGGCTGCGGATCATCCCAGCCGATATCGCCACCGGCCAGAAGACCGCGGTCGCCGCCGGCAAATATATCGGCCGCAAGCTCTACGTCGAGGTGATCACCGACGGGCAGGACTATTCCGCGACCCGGGTCGAATATCAGGTCACGCGCTGGCTCTCTATCCTGTCGACGGTGTCGACGATCGGGCGGGCAAGCGCCAATGTCCGCGTGTCGAAGGATTATTGACGCGGACGACCGCGGTTGCGAGCAGGGGCCAAAGGGGGGTCGCGTCAGATGAAGAATTGGAACGTCCGCAAGGTGATCGCCGCGCCGGAGCTGATTCCGGAGCATCAGCGGCTGCACCGCTCGCTCGGCTGGCCGCACCTGATCGCGCTGGGGGTCGGGGCGATCGTCGGCACCGGCATCCTCACCCTGACGGGCGTCGGCGCCGCCAAGGCCGGGCCGGCGGTGCTGTTGAGCTTCGCGATCGCCGGGATCATCTGCGCCGCCGCCGCCCTCGCTTATGCCGAAATGGCGACCATGTATCCCGCGGCGGGGTCGGCCTACACCTATAGCTATGTCGTCTTCGGCGAGCTGATCGCCTGGATCGTCGGCTGGTCGCTGATCCTCGAATACAGCCTGGTGGTCAGCGCCGTCGCCGTCGGCTGGTCGGGCTATGCGGCTGGGTTCCTAACCAGCATCGGCGCCGGGTTACCGACCGCGCTCATCCAGGGGCCGGCGCTCGGCGGAGTGATCAACCTGCCGGCGATCTTCATCATCGCCGTCGTTGCCGGACTGCTGATCTACGGCACGCGCGAAAGCGCCAACATCAACGCCATTCTGGTCGTGGTGAAGCTCGCCGCACTGGCATTGTTCGTCATCGTCGCCTTGCCCTATTTCGACATCGGCAATTTCGAGCCGTTCATGCCTTACGGATTCCAGCGC
>CBIHLI010000108.1:0-5196 GCA_966210575.1 uncultured Sphingomonas sp. | reverse complement strand
GTCGACGACGTTCGCCGCGACGCTCTTGCAGTCGAGGGCAATCAGCGGCGAGCGCGACCGCAGGCTTGCCGAGTGAATCGCCCGGGCAAAGGTTTCCTTGCCGGTTCCGGGCTCGCCGACGATCAGGATCGGAAGCCGGTTACGGGCCGCCTTTGCCGCAACCGCCAGCGAGGACCGGAATTCCGGCGTGGCGCCGACCAGCTGGTCGAGCGACAGGGCCGGCGCCAGCTTCTCGGCTACCGGCGTGAGCTCGCCGGTCGGCCGGCGGCGGTCGGCGGCGGCGGCAAGCGCCTCGAGCAGCCGTTCGGGCGCGACCGGCCGGCCGAGGAAGTCGGTCGCCCCGGCGCGGATTGCATCCGCCGCCATCGGCAGAGAATCGGTGTCGGCGACGACCAGCACCGGCAGGCCCGGATGGCAGGCACGAAGCGAGTCGATCAGCGCCCCCGCCGCGTCCGGGTCCCAATTGCCGAGCAGCGCGACGCGCACTTCCGGCCCATAGGGGCCGCGAAGCAAAGCGATGGCGGTTTCCAACCCGTCGGCACCAACCACGGTCCAGCCGGCTCGCGACGCAATCGCGGCGATACGCCGCCGCTCCGCGGGATCGGCGTCGATCAGAAGCAGCGATCGGATCGGCTCGTTGGGCATGGTGCACCTCGCCCTCGGCCTCTACTCGCAAGGGGTAAAGGCGGGCTTAAGGCGGCGCATTCGCTCTTGGGCGCGCGCCAACGGCTTGTTATGCACGCCACCACACGAAGCCAAAGGGAAGACTCATGGCGGACGACGAAGAACAGATTTTGACCCATCCCGGCACTCCAGAGATGGCAAAGCACGTCCACGACTATGCGAGCTTTACTCGGCTGCTCAAATGGGGAGCGGTAATTGCGCTGATCACCGCCTTCATCGTCCTGCTGCTCATCGCCTAGGCCCGCGCAGCGCTCGTGAAAATCGCAGTCCTGAAGGAAAATGCACCGGGAGAGACCCGTTGCGCCGCGATTCCGGAGACGGTGAAGAAATTCACCGCGCTCGGCGCCGAAGTTGCGATTGAGAAGGGTGCGGGGGCCAGCGCTTCGATCGCCGATTCCGATTTCGAGGCAGCCGGTGCGACGATCGGCTCCAGGAAGCAGGCCCTGTCCGGCGCCGGAATCATGCTGTGCATCAACGGGCCCGATGCCTACACGCTCAAGGATGCGCCCAAAGGCGCGATCCTGGTCGGAGCGCTCGATCCGCTCAACCGCGGTGATGCCATCGACGCCTATGCCAAGGCGGGGCTGGAGGCGCTGGCGATGGAATGGATGCCTCGGATCACCCGCGCCCAGTCGATGGACATCTTGTCGTCGCAGTCGAACCTTGCCGGCTATAAAGCGGTGATCGACGCCGCGTCCGCCTATGGCCGCGCCTTTCCGATGATGATGACCGCCGCCGGGACGATCAGCCCCGCCAAGGTTTTCGTCATGGGCGTCGGAGTCGCAGGGCTGCAGGCGATCGCCACCGCCAAGCGGCTCGGCGCCCAGGTTAGCGCCACCGACGTCCGCTCGGCGACGCGGGAGCAGATCCAGTCGCTGGGCGCCAAGCCGATTTTCGTCGAGACCGTGGCCGGAATCGAAGGCGAGGGGGCCGGCGGCTACGCCACCGAAATGTCGGACGAGTATCGCAAGGCCCAGGCGGCACTGGTGTCCGACCATATCGCTAAGCAGGACATCGTCATCACCACCGCGCTGATCCCCGGCAAGCCGGCACCGCGCCTGATAAGCGACAAGCAGTTGGCGACGATGCGGCGCGGGAGCGTCGTCGTCGACCTCGCCGCCGCCGCCGGCGGCAATGTCGAAGGAACGATCGCCGGCCGGACGGTCGAAAAGCATGGCGTCAGGGTCATCGGCGCGAGCGACCTCCCGCGCGGCCTCGCGGCCGACACTTCGGCGCTATTCGCGCGCAATTTGTACAATTTCCTCAGCGCTTTCTGGGACAAGGATAAGAACGCGCCCGAGCTTCCGGATGACGACGAGATCGTCCAGGCGATCCGCCTGACCAAGGACGGAAAGGTCGTCAGCGAGAGGCTGGCGAAGGGCTGACCACGGCGACGAATTCGGACATCCTGATCGTTGGCGGCGGGGTTGCCGGCCTGTCCGCGGCCGCCGCGCTCAGCGAACACGCCGACGTCACGTTGGTCGAAGGCGAGGAGTCGATCGGCTACCATTCGTCCGGGCGAAGCGCGACCATGCTGCATTATGCGCTTGGCAACCCGCTGGTGAGGGCGCTGACCCTCGCCAGCCGCCCGTTCTTCGACCAGCCGCCAGAGGGCTTCACCGACGTACCGCTGGGCCGGACAATGCCGGTGCTGGTTCATGCGCGCGAGGACGAGCTGGCCGAGCTCGATGCCCTGGACGCCGAAATCGCCCCTTTTGCGACGCTTGAGCGAGTCGGCGAGCGGGAAATGCTTGATCTCTGCCCGGTGCTGCGCGTCGGCGAGGGCGGGGCGGTTTCGGGTATCGCCGACCGCAACGGGATCCGGCTCGATCCGCACGCTCTTTTGCAGGGCTATGCGCGCAAGCTCCGCCAGCACGGCGGCCGGCTCGCCACTGGCGCCAGGGTCAACGGCATCGGGCGCGCCGGTGGCGCCTGGGAGGTCACCACCGAGCGTGGCGAACGCTTTTCGGCCCCGGTGCTAATCAATGCCGCCGGGGCGTGGGGAGATGCGGTCGCGGCAATGGCCGGAGTCGCGCTGCTCGGGCTCGAGCCGAAGCGGCGGACGATCATCACCTTCGATGCGCCCGACGGGTCCGACCTTATCGGCTGGCCGTTCGCCAAGACCGTCGGCGACGAGCTCTATTTCGCGCCGGAATCGGGCCGCTTGTTCGCCTCGCCGATGGACGAGGTGGCGACCGACCCGTGCGACGCCCAGCCGGACGATTACGAAGTCGCGCTGGCGGCGCACCGCATCGAGCAGCGGACGACGATGCAGGTGAAGCGGATCGTCCATAAATGGGCCGGGCTTCGGACCTTCGCTCCCGACCGTGCCCCGGTCGCCGGGTTCGCCGCCGAGGCTAACGGTTTCTTCTGGCTGGTCGGGCAGGGCGGGTTCGGCCTGCAAACCTCGCCGATGATGGCGGCGGCGACCGCTGCGCTGATCCTCGGCAAGCCCTGGCCGCTCGGCGACGTCGCGCCGGAAGCGTTAAGCCCCCGGCGTTTCGCCGGGCAGCCGGCATAGGTCGACCCAGCGTTCGCCGACCAGGGCGAACAGGCGCTCGGTCCCGACCTCGACCGACGTATTCAGCGACCCGCCGGCCGGATAGACGACGTCGAACGCTTGCAGGGATAGATCGATGTAGATCGGGAGCGCGGTCTTGAGGCCGAACGGGCAGACTCCGCCGACAGGATGGCCGGTCAAGTCAAACGTTTCCTCCGGCCCCAGCATCCGGGGCCGCGCTCCGAACTCATCCTTGCACTTGCGGTTGTCGAGCCGAGCGTCGCCGCGGGCGACAACCAGAAAGGTGTGATCGCCGGCCCGGACGGCCAGCGTCTTTGCGATACGCCCGGGCTCGACTCCCAACGCCCTGGCGGCGGTGTCGACGGTGGCGGTGCTGTCGGCGACCTCGATCAGGCGCAGGTCGGGCGCGTTCGCGGCCAGCCAGGCTCGGACCGACTCGGCGCTCATTCGCCGATCAGGTGCAGCGCGATCCGCCGTTTCGGTGGCTCCCGGCGATGCTCGAAGAGGAAGATGCCCTGCCAGGTCCCGAGCACCATACGGCCATCCTGCACCGGTATCGACAGCTGGGTCTGGGTGAGGGCGGCGCGGATATGCGCAGGCATGTCGTCCGGCCCCTCGTCATTGTGCGTGTAGAGCGCCATGTCTTCGGGCGCGATGCGCTCGAAAAAGCGCTCGAGATCGTGGCGCGTGGCCCGGGCGGCATTTTCCTGGATTACCAGCGATGCCGAGGTGTGCGTGCAGAAAAGCGTTAATAGCCCGGAGCCGATTCGCTGCGAGTCGAGCCAGTCGCTAACCATGGCGGTGATGTCGTGGAGACCCGGTCCAGCCGCCCGGATTTCCACGCAGTCATTTACGTGCATGAGCATCGCTGCGGCTTCAACCACAGGCGCGCACGCAGATTCAAGACGCGCGAAAAGCGCCCGCCGAAGCAGGCGCTTACGCTAACTGTACTTGAGTTAGAGGCCCGGCTTAGCCGTGCGAGCCGGCGCCGGCCGTGCCGCCGCCGAGAAGCCAGGTCCAGAAGCTCCAACGAGCCGGAACGTTCTTCTTCATGGGTATCCCCCGTTGTCAAAACTGCGATTCGGCAGCTGCGGGGACATTAACCCTAACGGATATGGTTAGCAAACCTTAACCAAAAGACGCGCGGCGGTGGCGCCCCGTTTTGAAACGCTGGCTAAATGCTGGGACGGATCAGGCGACTTTGGAGCGGCGCTCGGAAACCAGCCTTCGGCGGAGGTTGTCGAGGCTCATCGGTCGGCCGGTAATGAAGCCCTGGACGACGTCGCACTCCATTTCGGCGAGCAGTTCGAGCGCCTCGCGCGACTCGACGCCCTCGGCGACGACGCGCCGGCCGAGCGAGTGGGCGAGGGCGATTGTCGAGGAGACCATCAGCCGTTCGCTGCGGTTCTCGGCCATGCCCTTGACGAAGCTCTGGTCGATCTTGATCTCGCTCGCCGGGATCTTCTTCAGATATTCGAGAGTCGACAGGCCGGTGCCGTAATCGTCGATCGAGATGTTGACGCCGAGCTCGCAAAGCTGACCAAGCATGTCGAGCGCATCGCCGCTTCCGGCCAGCGCTTCGGTTTCCGTCAGCTCCAGAGTGAGGTGCCTGGCTTCGAGCCCGTTCTGCTCCAACAGGATCGCGATTCGGCCGACAAGCTTGCGATCGCCGAGCAGCCGCCCCGACAGGTTGACCGAAATGTCGAAGTTCCCGCCGCCACGGTTCACGGTCGCGGCCGCTTCGATTGCATGCTCGAGCACGAACGTGGTGAGCTTGCCGATCCTGTCATGCTGCTCGGCGGCGCCGACGAACTCGGCGGCGGCAATTGGGCCCTTCTCCGGATGGGTCCAGCGCGCAAGCGCCTCGGCGCCGACGATCCGCCGAGTCTTCAGGTCGACTTTCGGCTGATAGGCAATCCATACCTCGCCGCCGTCGATGGCATCGTCGAGCTGGCTCAACATCGACAGTCGCCAGGATGAGTTCTGCAGCG
>CBIHLI010000107.1:0-5222 GCA_966210575.1 uncultured Sphingomonas sp. | reverse complement strand
GCTCGTCTTCCTCTACCCGCTGCGGCTCTCGACCCGCGAGATCGTCGGCACCGACATTGTCCACGCAGTGCCGCTGACGATCATCGCCGGCATCGGGCATTTGCTTATCGGCAGCGTCGACGGAGGGCTGCTGCTCGGACTGCTGATCGGCTCGATTCCTGGAATCATTATCGGTTCGCTGCTGGTCCACAAGGTCAGCGAGAAACTGGTCCGGATCGCTCTGTCGATCGTCCTCGTCATCGCCGGGGTGACGCTGATCGCCGTCTAGGTCAGAACCGGAACGCAATTCCCGAATAAAGCTCGACATCCGGAGTCTCGCGGTTGAGCCCGACGACGATTCCGGCGTCGACCTGCACGTCGTCGGACAGCAGGTAGGCGGCCGAACCGCCGACCGCATATTGCCGCACCGTTCCAGCCGGATCGAAATCCCAATAACCCCATAATTCGGCCGCTGCGCTAAGCCTCGGGGAAAGCGTGGCGCCGAGGCTGACCACCTGCGCCGTCGCCAGATGATGCCCCGCAGCGTCGCCGTCGGCATTAACGTCCAGCTCGGGCGCTACAGTCAGCGAAAGCTGCGACCGCGGGATTGCATAGTCGATTGGGACGATGAGCCCGCCTTCGACCTTGCCGTTGCCGACCGAACGCCTGGCGGTCGGGATCTTGACGAACGGCCGAAGCGCCAGCTGCACTGGGGCGGAGTCGCTGGTCAGCCGGTATTTGGCGGCGATCGCCATGTCCCCAAGTCCGCTGACGCGCTCGCGAGCGTCACCCTCGCGGACGGTGATTCGGTTGTAGGGCGACAGCGCGACGTCGATGTGGAAACGGTCCGTCACTCCGAGGCTGATCGCCGTTGCGCCAATAATGAGCTCGCTGGTGCGCGCGTCATCGGCTCGGTCGCGGGTCCAGTCGATCAAGCCAATCTCGACCTGCACCATCCCCGCCGGCACCGTGCAGGTGGCGGTCGCCAGTCCCGGCCGGTCGGCGCAGATCGGTTCCTCGTCATCGGCGACCGAAGCGACACCGAGCAATGCTGCAATGGCGACGCCCCCGACACCCATCCGACGATGCTCGCACCACAAGCGCCCGGAGGCAAATCGGCCTAGGCCAGCCCGCTCAGTTTCAATCCGACTCCGGTCGCCGCGCAGGCGCCGAGAAGCGGCAGCACGCCGGCCTTGAATCGGAACGCGGCGACGACCGCCGCCGCCGCGAGAAGCGCTGCCCAGATATTCACGGTTGCCCAGTCCGGAACGTCGACGATGGCGCCGGCGAAGCGATACTCGCGAACCGACCCGAACAAGGCGTGGAGCGCGAACCACAAGGCGAGGTTGAGGATCACCCCGACCACCGCCGCCGAGATCGCGGTAAGCGCGCCCGACAGTGCCCGGTTGCTGCGCAACCGCTCGGCGAACGGCGCGCCGAGGAAGATCCACAGGAAGCAGGGCGTGAACGTCACCCAGGTTGTCAGGATTGCGCCAAGCGTCGCCGCAATCAGCGGATCGAGGCCGCTGGACTCCCGATAGGCGGCGAGGAAGCCGACGAACTGGGTGACCATGATCAGCGGACCGGGGGTGGTTTCCGCCATGCCCAGCCCGTCGAGCATCTCGCGCGCCGAAAGCCAGCCGAAGTTCTCCACCGCTTCCTGTGCGACATAAGCGAGCACGGCATAGGCGCCGCCGAACGTCAGCACCGCCATCTGGCTGAAGAAAACGGCGATCTGAGAGAACACATTGTCCGGCCCGAGCATGGCCAGCAGCGCCGCGACCGGGACCAGCCACAGCAGCAGGAAGACGAACGAAACGCCGAGCGTCCAGCCAAGCTTCGGCCTGGCATGGTCGGGCAGCTCCTCGCCGAGCAGGGTCTCGCGGTCCTGCACAGCCGTCGCGCCGCCTTGCCCATGGCCGCCGCCCGGACGGAATTCGGCGATTCCTGCCCGCCCCGCGGCAAAGCCGATAATCGCCGCGGCGAGGATGATCAGCGGGAACGGCAGCTTGAAGAAGAAGATAGCGACGAATGCCGCCGCGGCGAGAAACCTGAGCAGGACGTTCTTCAACGATCGCGATCCGATCCGCACAACCGCCTGCAGCACGACCGCAAGGACCGCGGCCTTGAGGCCGAAGAAAATGCCCTCGATCAACGGCAGCCGGCCGAGCAGCACATAGACGTAGCTAAGCGCGAGGATGGCGACGAAACCCGGAAGGACGAACAGGGCGCCGGCCACCAGCCCGCCCCTGGTTCGGTGCAAAAGCCAGCCGATGTAGGTCGCCAGCTGCTGCGCCTCTGGTCCTGGCAACAGCATGCAATAGTATAGCGCGTGGAGAAAACGCTCCTCGCCGATCCACTTTTTCTCCTCGACGAGGATGCGGTGCATGACGGCGATCTGACCGGCCGGGCCGCCAAACGAAAGCGCCGCAATCCGCGCCCAGACCCGCACCGCTTCGGAGAAGGCAAGTCCGTGCGCAGGGGCCGCGGCGCGATCCATTAACCGCTCAGAACGTCAGCCTGACGGAGCCGACCACGCGCGCCCGATAGACTTCGCCGAGGTGCGACTGCGCGGTGTCGTAATAGCGAAGATCGAGCTGCAACGCCTTTACCGTCTTGCTGACACCGGCGTTGAACGCGGTGTAGTCCGCCCCGCCCTCGCGGTGGCGCCGGCCGACGGCCGCGGACAGGGACCAACCCTTGGGCAATTGCACGCTGGGGCCGCCTTCGATGTAGATCGACTCCCTGGCGGAGCCGAGATCGTCGGGGGTGTACACCAGGTTGACGCGGGCGGTAACCGGACCGAACTTCCGCGATGCTCCGGCGGAAAGCTCGATCGAATGCGAGTCCGTGTTCGGCGGCGCCGACGTCAGGACCTTATACGCAATCCCGCCGTTCAGCTGCACCGTTCCGACCTTCTTCGATACATTGGCGAAGACCGAAACTTCGCCCTCGGCGTTGGAGGAGGTCACGTTCTTCCACTGGCCGCCGAGTTGCAGCCAGTCGAACCGCACGAAGGGTTTGATGATGGCTTGCGGCCCGTCTGTCTGGGCGAGGCCTTTCGACATGCCCCGGGTGGCAATCACGACCTCTATTCCAGGGTCGGCGGGCGGGAGGTCCCACATGCTTCTTGCTCCAATCCTTGCGGTTTGCGTCCGGCGCCTAGCTCAGCGCCCGATAGACGCCGTTGAGGCTGGTAAGTGTCAAAATCACGCCGACGAGGATCAGCAGCTTTTTCGGCGCGATCGCCTTCGCTGCCCAGGCGCCCATCGGCGCGGCAATGATTCCCCCGATCAACCGCCCGATCGTCGCCATCGTGAACGCCGCCAAGCCACGCGTCGCGAGGCACGTGATCGAGATGCTGACCGTCAGGATGAACTCGGATGCGTTGACGGTTCCGATCGTCCGCCGCGGTTCCGCGCCCTGGACCAACAGGTTGCCGGTCACCACCGGGCCCCAGCCGCCGCCGCCGGCGGCGTCGAGGAATCCGCCGGCGAGACCGAGCGGCTCGACCACCTTGGGGGCCTTGTGCTCAGGCGGATAGTGGAACCCGCGCCAGACGAGGAACAGGCCGATCGCCGACAGATAGGCAAGCACGAACGGCTTCACCGTTTCGGCGTCGATCTGGGTGAGCACATAGGCGCCGAGCACGCCGCCGATCACGCCCGGAATTGCCAGCCGGGCGAACAGCTTCCAGTCGATATTGCGGTGCGCGATATGGCTGATTCCCGACACGCCCGTGGTGAAGACCTCGACGGTATGAACCCCGGCCGATGCGGCGGCGGGCGGGACTCCGATGCTGACCAGCAGCGTCGTCGAAATCACTCCGAAAGCCATGCCGAGAGCCCCGTCGACGAGCTGGGCGGCGAAGCCAACGGCAACGAACGGCAGGATGTCGAGCAAGCTGATGGCCGAAAGATCGAACATGAAATTCCCCATTTGCAGCGACGCGAATCACGCGGCGATGCTGATGAACTCTAGTTCTCTACTAGACAATAGGGAATTCGCTCGGCCGCTCACGGCTCGACGGATTTTTCCCACGCCGCGGCTTGGCCCAGCGATATCCCTTCAAGCAGCGTCGCGCTCTGCTCCCGCACCATCGCGAAGGCGCGCCGGATCGCGCAGGTCGCTTCATCGTGGCAGTCGCCGCACCGCGCGTAGAAATTGACGCTGGCGCACGGGACCAGGGCGATCGGGCCTTCCATCACCCGGACGATCTCACCGAACGAGATGTCGTCCGGGTCCCTGGCAAGCAGGTAGCCGCCCTTGGGCCCGCGCGTGCTGGTGACCAGTCCCGCTTTCTTCAGGTCGAGCATGATCAGCTCGAGATATTTCGGCGGAACCTGCTGGGTCGACGCGATTCGGGCGAGCTGGACGGGCGCCCCGCCGCCCTCCTCGACCAGGAACAAGAGGGAGCGGAGCGCGTAGCGGGTCTTTTGCGCAAGCATCCGCAATCCATAGCGCTGGACTAGGGAAAAGCGAAGTCGGCCTGGTCGGTCGATGAGCGGCTGTTGCGCCCGCGCCCAATCCACAGGAATTTTGCTTCACGATGCATTTACCGGCTTGCGTTGTTCGCTGGATAAGGCACAATAGCTGGTAGCGTTTGGGGGAAAAGGCTCAATACCTAGTGGTTGGCGGCGGAATATGCTATTCCGTCGAAAGGACGGGTTCGTCCCCGCTTTCCACAGGCTGGAGCCATGTCAAAGACCCTCGAAACGGCGCAAAGAGACTCGCTTCGAACGGCTCGGGCGGGTAGAACGATTCGGGAACAAACGGCCCTCTAATGGGCTGTTACTTAGGCGAGGTAGCGCGATGGATTTCACCACTGGCAGCGAAGTTCCGAGCGACGACGTCACGGCCGCCGCGCCGTCGAGCAAGACCGTCACTCCGCCCGCCTTCCCGGTCGAGACCGACCCGTCGCGCGACGATCTGCTGACCGAGTTCGGCAAGGAGACGCTGCGCGACCGCTATCTGCTTCCGGGCGAATCCTACCAGGATTTGTTCGCCCGGGTCGCCAGCGCCTATGCCGATGACGCCGAGCATGCGCAGCGCGTCTACGATTACATCTCGCGACTGTGGTTCATGCCGGCGACCCCGGTCCTGTCCAACGGCGGCACCGGCCGCGGCCTGCCGATCAGCTGCTATTTGAACAGCGTCTCCGACAGCCTCGAAGGCATCGTCGGCACCTGGAACGAGAATGTCTGGCTGGCCAGCCGCGGCGGCGGAATCGGCACCTATTGGGG
>CBIHLI010000106.1:0-5224 GCA_966210575.1 uncultured Sphingomonas sp. | reverse complement strand
ATATCGACGTGCCGGCGCCGGGCCAGCCGGGGCCAAGCCCCGCGCCGGTGCAGCCGACCAGCTAGCCTAGCGTCGCAGCCGCGCAGAAGTGGCCATCGCCTCGAAATCGGTGAGCGCGTTCGGGAAATAGTGTGACCGGACGGCGTCAATCATGATCAGGTAGAGCCGTCCGTCGGTCACCACGCCCACCGCCCTGCCCTTGCGCCACACTTCGTCGCCGTCGAGATGCTCGAAGTCGAACTGAAAGCCGGGCTGGCCGAGAAACGGCCGTGGCTGCAGCGACAGAGTGCGGAAATCCACCGCTCCGCCGCGCACCCGGAAGGCGCTTTCGAGCATCGCCTGGATTTCCGGAGCCGTCATGTTCGAATGGAACCGCGGCACCTGCTGCGCGTCGCTCTTGTCGGTGCGGATCAGGAATTTGCCGTGCGGAAGCCCGCTGACGAAGGAGACGTTGTCGAGCAGCGGCCCGTTGAGCGTCCAATCCTCGACCCAGCGGACGTCGTCGAAGAAGATCCGGCGCTGGCGGTTCCACGGCCGCGGCGGAGTGACCGCCAGCGATCCGTCGCCGACGTTGACGCTGCGCGCCCGGACCAGGCTGTAGTAATTGCTGAAGCCGCCGCCGCCGTCGACGCAGGCGGACAGCGGCAGGGCCAAAGCGGCAATCGCAAGCTTGATGGTCCGGTTCATGGCTATCCCTAGCCGATCATCTGGCGGATGAAGGGCGCGTCGGTCGCGTCCGGCTTCATGGTCAGGTAGCGCGCCAGCGCCGCCCGCCCTTCCGGCTGCCGTCCCTGCCTGATCAGCGACAGTCCGTGCCAGCGGAATGCCTCCGGCGGGGCGTCGGGATAAGCGACGGCGATCGCATAGCTCTTTTCGGCGCGGGCCATGTCGCCCTCGCTGTCGCGGTTGCGAAGCCGCCAGATCTCACCTTCATAGAAGCGCAGCGGCCCGTTCCAGCCGTCGATCGCCAACGTCTCGATTACATATTGGCTTGCGCCGGGGTCGTTGAGCTTGACCTGGTCGTCGAGCATCATCTGCCGGATCGGGGCGATGGCTTCGAGGTAGCGCGTCCGGCCGGTATCGTAAGTCCGCCCAGGAACCGTCAGCTCCATCGCCGTCGCCCTGAGGTCGGCGAGGCGGCTATCCGCAGCGGGATGAGTATCGAACAGGCCGTAGCCGCGGTCACGGCGCTTGCGGCGATAGCGGGCGCTGGTATCGAGCTCGCCGATCAGCTGGCCCCAAGTGTTCGACATTTCGATCGGCGCATAGCCGGCCTCGGCGATCAGCTTGGCGCCCATCGCGTCGGCCTCGGCCTCGAGCTCCCGGCTGTAGCGGAACAGCGACAGGATGGCGCCGAGTTCGGCCAGCCGGACGAAGTCGCCGGTATAGACCCCGGCACCGGCGCCGCCGACTCCTGCGACCATTGCCCCGATCGACAGGAAGTCGGTCTTGCGGCGCATGTCGCGCCACTGGCGGATCATGTGGCGGCGCAGGAAATGACCGGACTCATGGGCAATCACCCCGGCCAGCTGCGCCTCGTTGCGCATCCGCAGCAGCAGGCCGGAGAAGACGATTGCGAAGCCGGTCGGGAACATCATCGCATTGAATTCGGGGATTCGCGCGACATAGATTCGCATGTCGCTGGCGGCGGGGCCGCCGACCTTGCCGATCAGGTCGCGGACATAAGCGGTGACGCCCTCGTCCTCGATCAGCAGGTTGGAGCCGGCGATTTCCTCCTCGACTCGCTCCATCTGCTGCCACAGGCCCTGCTCGTCCTTGTCGGTGGGGCGGTAGCCGGGGCCGATCAACGGCACCATGTCGGCCGACCGGATTCGCGCCTGCGCCACCCCGGCCATCGACGCCGCGGCAAGCGCTCCGCCGCCGGCCAGCAGCGAGCGACGGTCGATTGCGCAGCGGACGCACATCAGCGCTGCGCCTTTTTCGCTCGGCGAATGTCGAGGCCAGGCTTCATCCGGCCGAGCAGCCGCTCGACCATTTGCGCCGCGCCGTCGGGCGTTCGGATGTCGCCCAGATTGATCCCGGCAACCTGCGTGCCGGTCTGGAGCACGTTGAACCACACCACCTCGCCGGTCTTGAGGTCGACCAGCGAAGCATAAGCCAGCTGGCCGCCGCCGCCGATATTGGGAGCGCAAAAGCCGACGGCGCAGCCGGCGATGCCGAGCACCTGCAGCGCGACCCGCCCGGTGGATGCGAAGCTGTCCTCGGCGTGCAGGAACAGCATATAGTCGAAGCCGGCCCTCTCGCCGAATTCGACCGCGTCGCGCCCGAGCGTATATTCGAGGCCGCGGCGGTTCTTGGTCGGCAGATAGACGCCGAGATATTTGTGATAGACGATCGACTGGGCGACGACATAGTTGAGCCGCTCGATCTCGGCGGCCGTCTCGGCGTCGACTCCCGGGACGTCGCTCCTGCGCTCGACGACCAGCACGTCGCCGCCGCGCTGCGCCTGCTGCGCCTTGATCGCCGCGATGATGTTGGTCCGCGCGGCCTCGGTCCAGTCGGCGCGCGGCTCGGTCATCCCGCCGGTAGTGACCGATCCCACGCTGACGTCCGGCCGAAGGACCAGCAGCTTGTACTCGCCCTGCGGCGGAGTGAATTGCAGGTCGGCATATTGGCGCGTCTGCACGCAGGCGCTCGCCGAGACGCTCAGCGCGGCGGCGATCGCGATGCCCGATGGACGCATGGACGAATTCTCCCCGGCGGCCGCCGCGTGACGGCCCGCCCTCGAAACCCACTCAACTCCAATTGCAGGAAAACCGCAAGCTTTTGAACGGCCTAGCTAGTCGAGCTTGGCCCGCAACCGTTCGTTGACGATCTTGGGATTGGCCTTGCCGCCCATCGCCTTCATCACCTGGCCGACGAAAAAGCCGAACAAAGGCGCCTTGCCGCCCTTATACTCGGCGACCTTGTCGGCGTTGGCGGCGAGGATCTCGTCGATCCGTGCGTCGATCTCGCCGGTGTCGCTGGTCTGCTTGAGTCCGCGCTTCTCGACGATTTCGGCGGCACCCTCGCCGGTCTCGAGCATGATCTCGAACACCTGCTTGGCAAGCGTGCTCGACAAGGTGCCGTCGGCGACCAGCTTCAACAACTCCGCGGCCTGGGCCGGGCTGACCGGGCTCTGCTCGATCGTCGTGCCGATCCGGTTGAGCGCCCCGAAATATTCCGAAGCCGTCCAGTTCGCCGCCGCCTTCGGCTCGGCGCCGCTGTCGAGCAAAGCGTCGAACCAGCGGGCGATCTCGACGTCGGCAGTCAAGACGCTGGCGTTGTAGGGCGTGATTCCGAGGCTCTCGTAGCGCTTGCGCTTGGCGTCGGGCAGCTCGGGCAGGCTCGCCCGGCATTCGTCGAGGAACGCCTCGTCGAGCTCGACCGGAAGCAGGTCCGGGTCGGGGAAGTAGCGATAATCGTGCGCTTCCTCCTTCGACCGCAGCGCCCGGGTGACGCCCTGGTCGGGGTCGTACAGCCGGGTTTCCTGGATGACCCGGCCCCCCTCCTCGATGACGGCGATCTGGCGCTTCGCCTCATGCTCGATGGCGGCCATGACGAAGCGCACCGAATTGACGTTCTTGGTCTCGGTTCGGGTGCCGAGCTCGCCGCCCGGCTTGCGCACGCTGACGTTGACGTCGGCGCGCATCGAACCTTCCTCCATATTGCCGTCGCACGAGCCGACGTAGCGCAGGATTGCCCGCAGCTTCCTTAGATAAGCCCCGGCTTCGGCTGGAGAGCGCATGTCCGGCCGCGAGACGATCTCCATCAGCGCTACGCCTGCCCGGTTGAGGTCGACATAGGACATGGTCGCATGCTGGTCGTGCATCAGCTTGCCGGCATCCTGCTCGACATGGATGCGCTCGATACCGACCGTCTTGGCCGAGCTTTCGTCCTGCTCGTCGAGCAGGATCTCGACCTCGCCCTCGCCGACCAGCGGGTGGTAGAGCTGGCTGATCTGATAGCCCTGCGGCAAGTCGGCGTAGAAGTAATTCTTGCGGTCGAAGCGGCTCCAGCGGTTGACCTTCGCCTCGAGCGCCATGCCGGTCCGAACCGCCTGGCGAATGCACTCGCGATTGGGCACCGGCAGCATCCCCGGCATCGCCGCGTCGATCAGCGACACCTGCGTGTTCGGCTCCGCCCCGAAAGCGGTCGCGGCGCCCGAGAACAGCTTGGAAGCTGTCGCGGTGATCTGCGCATGGACCTCGAGGCCGATCACCACCTCCCACTCGCCGCTCGCGCCCTTGAGTCGATAGGTTTCGCTCATTTTGAGTGCCTGAACAGGAAGAATTGCGAGGAAATAACCACCGCGAACGCCGCTGCCCAGCCGACGACGACCGGCAGCAGCGCCGTCAGGTCGAGATAGGTGTCGCCGCGGATCGCGTAAAAGAAGGCGAGCCCGCCGACGCACACTCCGAGCGGGATCTTCCACGAGCCCTTGTGGGTGCCTTTCAGCACATGGACGAGGTTACGGATTGCCACCAGCAGGCAGACCAGGATGACCAGCGCCAAGGCGAGGATCAGCCCGCGATGGCCGTCGAGGCTGTGCTGGCCGAGGACGTCGCCGATATAGCCGCCCAGCGCCGCCCCGAAGATGACGTTGATCAGGTCGATCCGGCGATCGAGCTCGCGTTCCTGCTCGGCGCGTTCGCGTTCGTTCACCACCATTTCTCCGGCCGATGAGTGAAGCCGGCGCGTTCCTCGATTGCCAACGCCGCGTTGAGCACGCTTTGCTCGTCGAGCTCCGGCCCGATCAGGTGCAGCCCGAGCGGCAGCCCGGCCTCGTCGAGCCCGCCCGGGACCGACATCGCCGGCAGACCCGCCAGGCTGGCAGGAACCGCGAACACGTCGTTCAAATACATGGCGATCGGGTCGGCGCTCTTGTCGCCCAAGGCAAACGCCGCCGACGGCGCGGTCGGCGTGAGGATCAGGTCGCACTGCTCGAACGCCAAAGCGAAGTCGCGCTTGATCAGCGAGCGCACCTTCTGCGCCTTGGTGAAGTAAGCGTCATAGAAGCCGGCCGACAGCACATAGGTGCCGATCATGATCCGCCTTTTGACTTCGGCGCCGAAGCCGGCGGCACGCGTCGCGCAATACATGGCGTCGAGCGACCCCTTGCCCTCGCGCAACCCGTAGCGGACCCCGTCGTAGCGGGCGAGGTTCGACGAGGCTTCGGCCGGGGCGATGATGTAATAGGTCGGAAGCGCATATTTGGTGTGCG
>CBIHLI010000105.1:0-5246 GCA_966210575.1 uncultured Sphingomonas sp. | reverse complement strand
TGTCGAGACGGCGATCCGCCGGATCGGCGAATGGCGGTCGGGACGGCCACGCTCGCTGCGCTCGGCGGCGGCGACCCGGGCGTTCGAGGCAATGCTGCCGACGCTGCTCGAAGCCATCGCCAGGAGCGCGGATCCGATGCGGGCATTGAACCGGCTCAGCGACGTCGTCGAACGGGTGCCGAGCGGCGTCAACCTCTACCGGCTGCTCGAGGCGCGGCCGGCGCTGACGACCCTCGTCGCACGGATTCTCGCCCATGCGCCGGCGCTGTCCGATCAGCTGGCGCGGCGTCCCGAGCTGCTCGACACGTTGCTCGATTCCTCCTGCTTCAACCCGCCGCCGCCCGCCAGCGCGTTCGCCGAGGATCTCGAGCGCGGCATGGCCGGGCTGCCCTATGACATGGCGATTGACCGGGCGCGGCGGCTGATCAACGAGCGCCGCTTCGCGCTCGGCGTGCAACTGATCGACCTTCGCGAGGATCCGCTCGACGTCGGCCACGGCTACGCCCGGGTCGCCGAAGGCGCGATCGGCGCCCTCGCCGAAGCCACGGTGCGCGAGTTCGAAGCGGCACACGGCCGCCTGGCGGGCGCCGAGCTGCTGATCCTCGGGCTTGGACGGCTCGGCGGCGAGGTGCTGACCAACGCGTCCGACCTCGACATCATCTATCAGTTCACCAATCCCGAGGCGGAAATGTCGGACGGCGCCAAGCCGCTCGGCCCGGCCAATTACTTCAACCGGCTCGCCAACCGGGTGACGGCGGCGCTCAGCGTCCCGACGTCCGCTGGGCCGCTCTACGACGTCGACACGCGGCTTCGGCCGCAAGGCTCGAAAGGCATGCTGGTCGTCTCGCTCGACGCCTTCGCCGACTATCAGCGCAAGGAAGCCTGGACGTGGGAGCATATGGCGCTTGCCCGGGCACGGCCGGTGTTCGGCTCCGCAGGCGCCCGAGCGAGCCTCGACGCGCTCATTGCGGAAGTGCTGAATGGCCCGCACGATACCGCGAAGCTGGTCGCCGACGCGGCGCGGATGCGCGACGACATCAGCCGCAGCAAGCCGCCATCGGGGCCGCTCGACGTCAAGCTCGGACCGGGCGGCCTGGTCGACCTCGAGTTCGCCGTTCACCTGCTCCAGCTCGAGCACAAAGCCGGGCTAGACCCGCGGCTTGAAACCGCCGTCGAACAACTGGCGGAAGCCGGTTTCATCGAAGCAAAGATTATCGATGCACAAAAGTTGCTCACTCGAATGCTGATCACGATACGGCTGATTGCGCCGGAGACGACTAGCCCGACGCAGGAGAGTTGCGAGCTGATGGCGCGAGCTTGCGGTTTTGAGGATTGGTCGGAGCTCCTTGCCCGTCACGACGAGGCGCGGCAAAGCATCGCGGCATTGTGGGACCAGGTGAAAGCAGGAGCAGCGACATGATTTCCGAAGGCGACCGAGCGCCGGACATCGAGGTGACGACGAGCGCGGGAGAGACGATCAACTTCGCCAATCCCGGCAAGCCACTGGTGCTCTATTTCTATCCGAATGACGACACGTCCGGCTGCACCCGCGAGGCCCAGGATTTCACCGCTCTGGCCGGCGATTTCGAACGCGCCGGGGCGATGGTCGTCGGGATTTCGCGCGACCCGATGAAACGCCACGAGAAGTTCATCGGCAAGTACGGCCTGGCGGTGCCGCTCGTCTCCGACGAGGACGGGCGCATCTCCGACGCGTTCGGAACCTGGGTTCAGAAGTCGATGTACGGCCGCAAATATATGGGCATGGAGCGCTCGACCTTCCTGATCGGGCCCGACGGAATCGTCCAGAAGGAGTGGCGCAAGGTGAAGGTGCCTGGCCATGCCAAGGAAGTGCTCGGCGCGGTTCGGGAGCATGCCGCCGCCTGATGGACGTTTCGGTCAAACGCCTGGGATCAGCCGATCTCGAAACCATGCGCGGTCTGATCGAGATGTTCGGCGAAGCGTTCGGCGAGCTGGAAATCTACCAGGCCAATCCGCCGAGCGATTCCTACCTCGAGCGGGTGCTCGCCGATCCGAAGTTCGTCGCTCTGGCAGCGGTCGAGGACAACACCGTGGTCGGCGGCCTTGCCGCCTACGAGCTGGTCAAGTTCGAAATGGAGCGCAGCGAGTTCTACATCTACGACCTCGCGGTTCGGGAAGATCGGCGCCGAGAGGGAATCGCCACCGCCTTGATCGACGAGCTGAAGAGCATCGCCGTCGCGGCGGGCGCTTGGGTGATCTTCGTCCAGGCCGATTATGGCGACGATCCGGCGATCGCGCTCTATTCGAAGCTCGGCCGCCGCGAGGATGTCATGCACTACGACATCGATTTGAAACCGATCTCGGGGTCGTGCTAGCGCTCGGTCACGTCAGCAGGAGCACAGGTTTTGGCCGAGTTCACGCTTCCCCGGAACAGCAGGATCACCAAGGGCCGGACCTACAAGGCCCAGACCGGCGAGCGGCTGAAAACGTTCAAAGTCTATCGCTACGACCCGGACACCAGCGCCAACCCGCGCTGGGACCTTTACACCATCGACCTCGCAAAATGCGGGCCGATGGTTCTCGACGCGCTGGTCAAGATCAAGAACGAGATCGACCCGACCCTGACCTTCCGCCGCTCGTGCCGCGAAGGGATCTGTGGGTCCTGCTCGATGAACATGGACGGCCGCAACGGCCTCGCCTGTACGACCCCGATCGCCGAATTGAAGGGCGAGGTGCAGATCACGCCGCTGCCGCACATGGAGGTTATCAAGGATCTCGTCCCCGACCTCAGCCATGCCTATGCGCAATATGCGCTGATCCAGCCCTGGTTGAAGGCGTCGACTCCGGCGCCGTCGGGCAAGGAGCGACTGCAGTCGCCCGAGGACCGCGCCAAGCTCGATGGGCTCTACGAGTGCATCCTGTGCTTCTGCTGCTCGACCAGCTGTCCGAGCTATTGGTGGAACGCCGACAAGTTCCTCGGCCCGGCGGTGCTCCTGCAGGCCTATCGCTGGATCATCGACAGCCGTGACGAGGCGACTGGTGAGCGGCTCAACGAGCTGGAAGACCCGTTCCGGCTGTACCGCTGCCACCAGATCATGAATTGCGCCAACGTCTGCCCGAAGGGCCTGTCGCCGGCCAAGGCGATCGCCGAGACCAAGAAGCTCATCGCCGAACGGGCCGCGTGAGCTCCGACGAGCGAGTCGAATCCGAGGCCGGGCTGATGGAAGACGTCGGCCTGCCGACCGGCGCCAGGCCCGATCCCGACCATCCCGGCTGGTTCAGCTGGGGCGAGTTTCCCAAGGGCTCGTTCGCCGCGGCGACCGGGCGATTGCTGTTCAAGCCCGACGGCCCGGGCCGGGCGACCTGCCGCATCTTCCCGACCGAGGTTCACCAGAACATGGGCGGTTCGCTTCACGGCGGCGCGGTGATGAGCTTTATCGACATGGCAATGTTCGCCGGCGGACGCTGCGCGGGCATGGCCGAGGGCCATTATGTGACGCTCGACATGACCACCCACTTCCTCGCCCGAGGCCGCCCCGGAATGCCGCTCGACGCCCATGTCGAGCTGGTCAGGCAAACTGGCGGCCACGTCTTCCTGCAGGGCGTGGTGAAGCAGGACGGCGAGCCCTGCTACAGCTTCACCGGGACGCTGGCGCGAATCCGGGATCGAAACGCCCCGGCATGAGCGGACCGGTCGGCCGCGCTTATGCGGAGCTGGTCAGCGCGGGCGAAGTCAGGGCCGATCCGGCGCAGAGCCAAGCGGTCGAAGCGCTCGACCGGCTGGCGCGGTCGCTGCGCGGAACGGTCGGGCTGCTCGGACTTTTCGGCAAGCGCGGCAATGGCCGCGCCGGGGTCTATTTGTGGGGCGGTGTCGGGCGCGGCAAGTCGATGCTGATGGACCTGGCGTTCGCCAGCATCGGCGTCGAGCCGAAGCGCCGCGTCCACTTCCATGCATTCATGCTCGACACGCACCGCCGTTTGCGACAGGCGCGGTCGAGCGAGGAGGGCGATCCTCTCGAAGAGGTTGCCGAGGCGATTGCCGACGAAGCGAAGCTGCTGGCGTTCGACGAGATGCAGGTCACCAACCCGGCCGACGCGATGATCCTGTCGCGGCTGTTCGAGAAATTGCTGGCCCGCGAAGTCCGGGTGATCGCGACGTCGAACCGGCCGCCGCGCGACCTCTACGAGCATGGCCTCAACCGCGAGCTGTTCCTGCCCTTCATCGCCACTCTCGAAACCCGGTTCGAGGTGGTCGAGGTCAACGGCCCGATCGATTACCGGCTCGACCGGCTGGCCGGAGTCGAGGTCTGGCACGTGCCCAACGGGCCGGAAGCGACGAGGGCGCTGAGCGAGGCGTTCTTCAAGCTTACCGACTATGCGGTCGAGGATCGCGGCAAGGTGCCAAGCGAGGAGCTGGACGTCGGCGGCGGTCGGACGCTGCACGTGCCCAAAAGCCTCAAGGGCGTCGCCGTCTTCTCGTTCAAGCGCTTGTGCGGGAGCCCGCGCGGAGCCGCCGATTATCTGGCCATCGCCCAGCGCTATCACACGGTGATCGTCGTCGGCATTCCGGTGATGGGCCCGGAAATGCGCAACGAGGCGTCGCGCTTCGTCACTTTGATCGACGCCTTGTACGAGCACCGGGTCAAGTTGCTGGCTTCGGCCGATGCAGAGCCGCCCGGGCTCTACCCGGCGGGCGACGGCAGCTTCGAGTTCCAGCGCACCGCCAGCCGACTCGAGGAGATGCGCAGCGCCGATTATCTTGCGCAAGGCCATGGCCTGACCGCTTGACGAGCGGCTGGGGCGGCTTAGCCTGTGCCGATCACTTCCCGGGGGAATAAACGATGCGCCGATTTGCCGCACTTGCCATTCTGTTCGCCGCCAGCGCGGCGAGCGCCAATCCCGTCGCCGAGCCGAGCAAGCTGCCGGCCGAATGGCAGCAGAAAACCCGCGCGATGTTCGAAACGGCGATCGAAATCCCGACCGTTGCCGGGCGCGGCCAGATGCAGAAGCTGGCCGATTATCTCGCCGCCCAGCTGCGCGCCGGCGGAATAGCGGCCGACGATATCAAGATCATGCCGCACGAGGGCATTCCCGGCGACCAGACGGTGTCGTTCATTGCTCGCTGGCGTGCCGACAATCCGACGAAGAAGCCGATCATCATCCTCGCCCACATGGACGTGGTCGAGGCCAAGCGCGAAGACTGGAAGCAGGACCCGTTCGAGTTCATCGAGCGCGACGGCTATTTCTGGGGCCGCGGCACCAGCGAC
>CBIHLI010000104.1:0-5278 GCA_966210575.1 uncultured Sphingomonas sp. | reverse complement strand
GGGCCGTAATGCCCATAGTCGGCCGGCCACCACGGCTGGCTGTCGGTCATCAGCGCCGTCAGGTCGCGCTTGACCGCCTCATAGTCGAGGTCGAGGAACGCCTCGGCATAGTCGAAATCGTCGCCGTACGGATCGCCGGTCGCGCCGTGCTGCGGCAGGATGTCGAGGGAAAGCTGGTTTGGCCACCAGTCGCGATTGGTTCTTCCAAGCAGCGACCGGAGCGCCGCGGGCTCTTTAGCGGGATCGCTGAGCGGGCTGGTGGGTACGTCCATTGCGCGTCTCCTGGTGGCGAGATGATTGGCAGCTGCCTAGGCGGCCATATCAATTCGCGGAAACGACTAAAGTTCGTCAGAGAGACGCAAAAAACCGATTAGTCCGGCGCTGCGTTAGTCCATGTGCCTTAGGCCGATGCGCAAATAATCGTAGCCGGTGACCAGCGTCAGCGCCGCCGCCGCCCAAAGGCTGGCCAGCCCGACCAGATGAATCCAATATTCGGCGGGAAGGGCGCCGCCCAGGATCAGCGCTCCAAGCGCGACCAGCTGCAGGGTCGTCTTCCACTTCGCCAGATGGCTGACCGGCATCGACACCCTGAGGTCGGCGAGGAATTCGCGGAGCCCGGAAACGATCATTTCGCGAAGCAGGATGATCAGCGCCGGGATGATGTGCAGGTCCTCGATGATCGGCGGATCGCCGTTCGCCCTGCGCGAGGCCATCAGCATGATGATCACCGCCGCGACCATGATCTTGTCGGCGATCGGATCGAGGAACTGGCCGAGCCTTGAAATCTGCCCCTGCGCGCGGGCGAGGTAGCCGTCGAAATAATCGGTGATGCCAACGATGCAGTACAGCACGAAGGTAATCGCATAATCGATCGGCGTCGGCCGCCACAGCAGGAACACGAGGATCGGGACCGCGAAGATCCGCGACAGGGTCAACAGGTTCGGCAAGGTCAGCATCAGCGCTCTTACTATTGAAACTCGGTTCAGTTCAAAAGCGCCCGCTTGCCCTTGCCGCCGCAGCCGCTAATCCACAGGCATCCATGCAGGACTCGCTGCACCTCCTGAAGACACGGCGATTCCTGCCCTTGTTCACGACCCAGTTCCTTGGGGCGTTCAACGACAATCTGTTCCGCACCGCGATGGTGATGCTGGTGATTTACGGCATCTACCGCGACGCCGAGCAGGAGGCGACGTTCAGCGCGATCGCCGGGGGCCTGTTCATCCTTCCATTCTTCCTGCTGTCGGCGCTGGCCGGCCAGCTCGCCGACGCGCACGACAAGGCGCGGATCATCCGGATCGTGAAGACGGTCGAGATCGTGATCATGCTGTTCGGTGCGGCCGGCCTGTTCCTGCACAACATCCCGCTGCTGCTGGTCGCGCTGACCGCCATGGGCATCCACTCCACCTTCTTCGGCCCGATCAAATACGCAATCCTTCCGCAGCATCTGGAAAAGGGCGAGGTGCTCGGCGGCACCGGGCTGGTCGAGGCCGGCACCTACATCGCCATTCTCGGCGGGACGATCCTGGGTGGGCTGCTGGTGCTCGAGCGGCCGGACGGGACCTATCATGCCGAATGGGCGGCGCTGGCGGTGCTTCTGGTCGCGGCGATCGGCCGGGTCGCCGGCGGCTTCGTCCCGCCGGCGCCGCCGGTCGACGAGCCCGAGATCCCGGGATACCCGCGCCGCGGCATGGATTGGCATATCATCCGTGCCTCGGTCACCCTGGTCAACGGGACGCTGCACATCCCGCGGCTGTTCCTCGCCATCCTGTCGATCAGCTTCTTCTGGGCGATGGGCGCGGTCCTCGCCGCCCAATTCCCGCCGCTGGTGAAGAACGTGCTTTCGGCCGACCAGAGCGTCGCCACGTTGTTCCTCGCGGTGTTCTCGGTCGGGGTCGCGGTCGGATCGGTGGCGATCAACCGGCTGCTGGCCGGCCAGGTCGCGGCGAAATTCGCGCCGGCATCGGCGTTGATGATGGGGGTGTTCGTCCTCGGGCTCTACTGGCTGAGCTACAATTGGGCGCCGTCCCCCGAGCTGGTCGGGATCGATACCTTCCTGGCCTATCCGCTCGGATGGGCGGTGGTGCTCGACCTGTTCGGAGTCGCGGTCGCCGGCGGCATGTTCGTCGTCCCGCTCTACGCGTTCCTGACCACCACCGTTCCCAAGTCGGAGACGGCGCGAACCGTCGCCGCCAACAATATCGTCAATTCCGGAGCGATGGTCGGCGCGACCGTGATCCTGGCCGGGCTGATCCTGCTCGGTGTCTCGGTCGCCGAAACCTTGTTCCTCGTCGCCGTCGGCAGTCTCGTCGCCGCCTGGCTCGGATATCGGCTACACCGCGCCTGCGATTAGGCTTTCTTAGGCGCTACTTCACTTCCATGACGACGGGGCCGGAGACCGGATCGGTGACTCCCAGGCCTCCGCCGAGGTCTTCCAACAGGTCGCGGAATCTGTCGAGGTTGGCGACCATCTCGGATCGGGAGGCGGCGAGGGCGTCCATGTCGTCCCATTCGGCAATGATGGCGTAGTCGCGGTCGCCGGTCTTGATGATGCTGGCGCGCCTCAGGCCGGGCCAGTCGGCGCCGACGCCCTTATGCTCGTCCAGGAAATCCTGGTCGCGTCCCGGTTTCACTCGGACCCGCACGGCGTTGATCGCGGTCATGGTGTGGCTCCCCCTGTGGCTGACGGAAGCGCGGACCTATAGCGCCGGCCGACCACCGGCAAAAGCGCATTGGCCTCAGGCGATCAAAATCGAAACGAACAGGAAGCCGGCGGCAAACGTCGCGGCGAACAGTTGCGCGTCGTCGGACATCGTCCAGCGCCGCTCTTGCTTGGCCGGCGATTGCCAAACCGGCGCGCGGCCAAAGCGCAGCGGGTTGGTGGCGACGAGGGCGCGGGCGCTCTGCATGGCGAAATGATTAACGGCCATTTAACCATGTTCAACGGCCTTTTTGGACGCATGGATCCGCGCGTCCCATTGCGGGACGGAGTTGTGCCTATTGGAAAGTGGTGAGCTTTGAATTCGTCAGTCCCCGGACTGACTGGAATTCAAAGCTGGTGCGGACGGCGGGAGTTGAACCCGCACTCCCTTACGGGAAGAGGATTTTAAGTCCCCAGCGTCTACCGTTCCGCCACGTCCGCGGCGGTAGCTTTAGAGCTGGATTATAATTCTGTCGCCACTTCGCCGTTGAGGTTCAGCCGCTCGCGCATTTCCTTGCCCGGCTTGAAATAGGGCACGCGCTTGGCGTCGACCTGAACCGCCTCGCCGGTGCGCGGGTTGCGGCCGACGCGGGCATCGCGCTTGCGGGTCGAGAAAGCGCCGAAGCCGCGAAGCTCGACGCGTCCGCCCTGGGACAGCTGATCGGTAATCGAATCGAACACTGCGCTGACGACATTCTCGACCTCGCGCTGGGTGAGGTCGGGAAAGTCCAGGCACAGCTTCTGGACCAGTTCGGAACGGATCATGGCGAGTCCCCGTGAATTCGGCTCAGCTCCCCCGGAAGCTGACGGGCTCACGCTGTCAGGAAACTCCCAACCGCGCAAGCCCGTTGCTATTGCTTACTTCTTCTTCTTGGTCGCCTTTTTCGGCGCGGCCTTGGCGGCCGGCTTCGCCTTTTTCTCGGCGGCCGGTTCCGATTCGGCCTCGGCGGCCGCCTCGGGCTGAGCCTCGGCGACGGCCTCCGGCTCGGCTTCGGCGGCCTTCTTCGGCGCCGCCTTGGCCGGCTTTTTCGATTCGGTCTTGGTCGACTTCTTGGATTCGGCTTCCTTCAGCGCCTGGCCGAGGATGTCGCCGAGCGACGCGCCGCTGTCGGACGAGCCATATTGGGCGACCGCCTGCTTCTCCTCGGAGATTTGCAGCGCCTTGATCGAGAAGTTCGGCTTCTTGGACCGGTCGAGACCGGCGACCATCGCGTCGAACTTCTGGCCGACCTGGAATCGCTCCGGGCGCTGCTCGTCGCGATCGCGGCCGAGGTCGGTGCGCTTGATGAAGCCGGTGGCGCCGCCCTCCGCGACCTGGACCTCGAGCCCGCCGTCCCTGACCTCGCGGACCTCGACGGTGACGATGTCGCCCTTCTTGACCCCGCCGGCCCCGGCGCCGCCGCCGCCGGCACTGACTCCGCCGCCGACTCCGCCCCGCTCGAGCTGCTTCATGCCAAGGCTGATGCGCTCCTTCTCGACATCGACGTCGAGGACGACCGCCTTGATCGTCTCGCCCTTGTGATGCAGCGCCAGCGCTTCCTCGCCCGACACGCCCCAGGCGATGTCGGACATGTGGACCATTCCGTCGACGTCGCCGGGAAGCCCGACGAACAGGCCGAACTCGGTCGCGTTCTTGACCTCGCCCTCGACCTGGCTGCCGACCGGATGCTTGTCGGCGAACTCGGCCCACGGATTGGCCTGCGCCTGCTTGAGGCCAAGCGAAATCCGCCTTTTCTCCTCATCGACCTCGAGCACCTTGACGTCGACCTCCTGCGAGGTGCTGACGATCTTGCCCGGGTGAACGTTCTTCTTGGTCCAGCTCATCTCGGAGACGTGGACCAGGCCCTCGATGCCCGGCTCGAGCTCGACGAAGGCGCCATATTCGGTGATGTTGGTGACCCGGCCGCGGAACGTGCCCTCGATCGGATATTTGGCGGCCGCGCCCTCCCACGGGTCGGCCTCGAGCTGCTTCATCCCGAGCGAAATCCGCTGGGTCTCGCGGTTGATGCGGATGATCTGCACTTTGACCGTGTCGCCGATGCCCAGCACCTCGGACGGGTGGTTGACCCTTTTGTAGGAAATGTCGGTGACGTGGAGCAGGCCGTCGATCCCGCCCAAATCGACGAAGGCGCCGTAATCGGTGATGTTCTTGACGATCCCGTCGAGCACCTGGCCTTCGGTCAGCGACTGGATCAGGCCGGAGCGCTGCTCGGCCCGGGTTTCCTCGAGGATGGCGCGGCGCGACACGACGATATTGCCGCGGCGGCGGTCCATCTTCAGGATCTGGAACGGCTGCGGCATGTCCATCAGCGGGCCGACGTCGCGGACCGGGCGGATGTCGACCTGGCTTCCGGGCAGGAAGGCGACGGCGCCGCCCAAATCGACGGTGAAGCCGCCTTTGACCCGGCCGAAGATCACGCCCTCGACCCGGTTGCCGGCCGCATATTCCGTCTCGAGCGTGTCCCACGCGGCTTCGCGGCGGGCGCGGTCGCGCGACAGCATCGCCTCGCCCTGGCTGTTCTCGACCCGGTCGACGAACACTTCGACTTCGTCGCCGACCGCCAATTCGGCCTTCTGGCC
>CBIHLI010000103.1:0-5398 GCA_966210575.1 uncultured Sphingomonas sp. | reverse complement strand
ACGAGCTGGATGCCGGTGTAGATGAACGGCGCGATCCGGCCCGAGCGGCGGCGCGTCACGCGCCCGTCGGCCGTCATGTGGAAATCGCCCTTGCCGGGGAAGTTGTGCGCCCCGCTGTGCGGCACGAGCAGCAGCAGCGCATCCATCTTCGCCGCGTCCCACACATCCGACAGGTCGCGAAAAGCATCGCGCGGGCCTTCGAGCCAAATGTTGTCGCTGTTCACGGCGAAAAACGGATCGGGCAGCAGGCCCAGCGCACGCTTCATCCCGCCCCCCGTTTCGAGCAGTTGCGCGCGTTCGTCGGAGACGGTGACCTTGGGGGCCTTGCGCGCGAGGACATGCGCTTCGAGCGCATCGGCGAGGTAGTGGACGTTGACCACCGCCTTCGCAACGCCCGCAGCGGCCAGACGGTCGAGCGCGTGATCGACCAGCGCCTTGCCGGCCACACGCACGAGCGGCTTGGGCTGGCTGGCGGTCAGCGGCCGCATGCGCTTGCCGAGTCCGGCGGCGAGGACCATCGCGGTGTCCGAAGCGAGCGGGGCGTTGGAGTGGTCGGTCACTGGATCTCGCCGCCGCCGGTATCGCGAATTTCCCGCGGAATATTGGCGGCGAACCACTCGGCCACCGGGGTGAGCGCCGGGTTTTTCAGGTCGCGCTCCATAGCCTCCCACACCCGCGGGATCATCGCCAGGTAGCGCGGCTTTCCGTCCCGCTTCCACAGGCGCGAGAAGATGCCGACGATCTTGGCGTTCCGCTGCGCCCCGAGCCGGGCGTAGTCGGCCTCGAACTCGGGACCGGTGGCGACTTGGGCCACGTAGCGGTCGATCATCGCGCGCTCGAGCTCGGGCGAGACGTCGCGGCGCGCGTCCTGCAGCAGGCTGACGAGGTCGTAGGCAGGGTGGCCGACCAGCGCGTCCTGGAAGTCGATCAGCCCCTGCTCGCCGCCGCGCTCACCGCCCGCCCCGAGCAACATGATGTTCTCGGCGTGATAGTCGCGGAGCACCGTCACCCCCGGCCGTTGGCGCGGGAGCATTTCGCCGAGCGCCGCTTCCCACGCCGCGGCGTAGGCTTCGCCGTCGACATCGAGTTTCATCGCCGGGCAATACCACTCGACGAACAGACCCGCTTCGCGCTGGTACGTGGCCATGTCGTAAGGCGAGAACGGTCCCGGCGGCCGCGCGTGGAGCTGCACCAGCGCATCGACCGCGCGCTCGTAGACCGCCGTTTCGCGCTCGGGATGCCGGTCGAGCCATTCGCGCATGTGATCGTGGCCGAAGTCCTCGAGCAGGACGAGGCCGCTGGCGGCCCGCTCGGCATAGATCAGCGGCGCGCGCATGCCGTGGTCGACCAGCCAGCGGCCGACCTCGATGAACGGCCGAGGGTCTTCGTCAGGCGGCGGGGCGTCCATCAGGATCGCGCTGTTGGTGCCGTTGAGCAGGCGGAAATAGCGCCGGCCGCTCGCGTCGCCGGGCAAGGGCTCGATCTTGGCACCGCCCCACCCGGCGGTGGACAGGAAATCTTCGACGCCTTCGGGCAATGTTGCTGCGCTCATGGCAGGCGCCCTAGCCAATCATTGCCGGGCTCGACAATCGCCTTGCGGCCGCTTTCCGCGAATTCGAGCGCGATCGATAGACAGCCCGGCTCATGGGCAAAGCCGCCGGCCTTCGCCGGCCATTCGGCGATCAGCGCAGCGCCCCGGCGATAGTCGTCGAGTCCCAGCTCGACTGCCTCGCGCGGGTCTTCGAGCCGGTAGAAGTCGGCATGGGCCAGCGGCGGATCGAGGGCATCGTACGTCTCGACGATGGTAAAGGTCGGCGACGGCACTTCGCCCGCGTGACCGAGCGCGGCGATGATCGCCCGGGCGAGCGTGGTCTTGCCGCTGCCGAGATCGCCCGACAGCGCCACCACGTCGCCAGGCCGCAGCCGCGCGGCGATCCGCGCGCCGAAGACGTTCACCCCGGCAAGGTCGGGAAGGTCGATCGTCACGGCAGCGTGATGATCGCGCTGGTGCCGGCGCCGGGCTCGCTTTGCAGCTCGAGCTTGCCGCCATGCGCCTCGATAAGCTGGCGCGCGAGCGGCAGGCCGAGCCCACCGCGCCGGGCTGCGGGCTTGCCGTCGGGCCCGAGGCGGTAGCCGTCGAGCGCGCGTGCGAGCTCGCTCGGCTTCATTCCGGGACCATTATCGGAGATGACGATCCGGGCGCCCTTCTTGACCCGCGAAAGCGCGACGAGGATGCGCCCACCGTCGGGTACCGCCGCGATCGAGTTGTCGAGCAGGTTGCCCAACGCGCGCGCCAGCTGGCGCTTGTCGGCCTGCACGGTGCCGGCGCTCTTGTCGCCGCGCAGGTCGAGCGACAGGTTCTGGGCTTCGATCGCCTCCTCGCGTTCGCGCACCACCATGGTCACGAAAGACAGCAGATCGACGTCCTCGGTCGCGATCGGCAGCAGGCCGGCCTCGCTCTGCGTCAGGTCGAGCACGCTTTCGATCTGGCTGCTCAGCCGTTCGACCGAGGCGATGATCGCCGCGACGTAATCCTGCGCCTGGGGCGAGAGCTCGCCCGCGACCCCGCCCTGGAGCAGCTCGGCGAAGCCGCCGATCGAAGTCAGCGGCGTACGGAATTCGTAGCTCATGTTGGCGAGGAAGCGTGTTTTCACCGCATCGGCTTCCTCGAGCGCCGACGCGCGCTCGCGCAAGGCATCCTCGGCCTTCTTCGAATCGGTCACGTCGAGCACCGTCAGCAGGCCGTTGCCGTCGGGCAGCGGCACGCCGGCGAACTCGAGCGTCCGCCCGTCCGACATCGTCACATGACCGCCGCGCTGCTGACGATCGAGCGTCGCCGAACGGACCACTTCGCCGATCGCCGTACGCTGGCCAGGCCGGGCGAGGTGCGGTGCGATCTTCTCGAGCACGGCGTCGATCCGCGGATGATGGTTGAGAAAGTCCTCGGGCAAGCCCCAGATGTCCTGAAAGCGGCGGTTCCACAGCTGCAGCTTGCCGTCCGGCGCGAACACCGCGAGCGACTCGAACAGGCTGTCGAAGGTCGCCGCGCGCGTGCGCAGCAGCGTGTCGCGCATGGCCGAAAGCGCGAGCGGCTCGGTCCGATCCTCGGCGATCATGACGAGCCCGCCGTCGGGCATCGGCTGGGCGACGATCCTCAGGTGCGTGCCGTCGCCGAGCGTCCATGTCTCGTCTTCGATCTTGTCGCCGGCAAACCACTCGCCCAACTCTTTTCGCCAGGCGGGAAAGTCGCGCATTTCCGGCAAACGTCCGGCGTCGCGCGCGATGTCGAGGAAACGGTCGAAGCTCGGCGGATCGACCCCGGTCGCCGACGACAGGGCGAAAATCCGCTGGAAAGGCTGGTTGGCGAATGCGAGCTGCCGATCGGCGTCGAACTGCGCCACGCCGATCGAAAGCTGGTCGAGCATCGAACGCTGCGCCTCGCGAAAGGCGCGGAACGCCCGCGCCTGCTCCTCCATCTCCTCGATATCGATGGCGTAGCCCGCGACGCCTTCCTCACCGAGCGGCAGATCGCTCACCCGCAAGGTGCGCCGCTGGCTTCCTACCGTGGCCTGAACGATCCGTTCGACCGGCAAATCCTTGTCGCGCGCCTGCCCGGCGACTTGCGCCGCGCTGAGCCCATCCACCCGCTCGACCAGCTCGACCTGCTTTTCGACCACCGTTTCGGCGCTTTCCGCCTGCACCGCCTGGACATAAGCCGAGTTCACCAGGCGCAGCTTGAGGTCGGGCCCGCGGAACCACATCGGCATCGGCGCCGCTTCGATCAGGCCGACGAGCGCGGCGAAGTCGGAGCGGGCACGTTGCGTTTCGTCACGCAGGCGGGTGAGCTCGCCCTGGCTCTCGGAAAAGTCGAACCACCAGATCAGCGCGGCTCCCGGCGGGGCGACCACCGGATCGGTCGCCTGGCCGCGCAGGGCGAGACTGCGCTTCGAACCGCGCGGGGTGACGACCATGCGGAACGGGGCCGCGGTCTTCTGCGTCCGGCGGACCGCTTCGGTCAGCTGGCCGAGCTCGAAGTCCGCGAGCCCCGCTTCACCGGCGTCGAGCTCGCTGAGATAGTCGGGCAGTCGCTCGAGCCCGAGCCAGCCGGCGAGCTTTTCGGGGCCTTCGATCTTGAGGTCGGCACGCACGATCATCGGCACGGCCGGCGAATCGTCCATCATTCGCGCCAGCCGCCGGGCGCTGGAGCGTGCGGCGCGCGCCTGCCGAGCCTTGTTGCTCGCCGCCAGCGCGAGCCAGGCCGCTGCAAAGGTCCAGGCCGCGAGAAGCAGCCCGAGCAAGACCAGCGCGACGGGGGTGAATTCCATCGCTCCCAGCTATGAGCCGCGCGGTCACGATGCAACCGCCCTGTGAGACGCTTCGGCCGCCTGGGGCTCAGGTGGCGGGCGGCCCGACTTGCCGCGCGAGGCCGCCGTTGCGGCGGCGCCTCGGCGGCAGTCGATTAGTAGCGGTAGTGATCGGGCTTGAACGGCCCCTCGACCGGCACGCCGATGTAGTCGGCCTGCACTTGCGTCAGCTTCGTCAACTTCACGCCCAGCTTGTCGAGATGCAGCGCCGCCACCTTCTCGTCGAGGTGCTTGGGCAGGACGTAGACGTCGTTGTCGTACGTGTCGGCCTTGGTGAACAGCTCGATCTGCGCGAGCACCTGGTTGGTGAACGAGCAGCTCATGACGAAGCTGGGATGGCCGGTGGCGCAGGCGAGGTTGACCAGGCGGCCCTTGGCCAGGACGATGATCTGCTTGCCGTCGGGGAAGGTGACGATGTCCGTTCCCGGCTTCAGCTCTTTCCAGTCGTAATTGTCGAGCGCCGAAATCTGGATCTCGGAATCGAAGTGGCCGATGTTGCAAACGATGCTCATCGGCTTCATCGCCTTCATGTGCTCGGCGGTGATGACGTCCTCGTTGCCGGTGGTGGTGACGAAGATGTCGGCGCGCGTGACCGCCTCTTCCATCGTCACGACCTCATAGCCCTCCATCGCAGCTTGCAAGGCGCAGATCGGGTCGATCTCGGTCACCAGCACGCGCGCGCCGCCGTTGCGGAGCGATTGGGCCGAGCCCTTGCCGACGTCGCCGTAGCCGGCGACGCAGGCGACCTTGCCCGAGAGCATGACGTCGGTCGCACGACGGATCGCGTCGACCAGCGATTCGCGGCAGCCGTAAAGATTGTCGAACTTCGACTTGGTGACGCTGTCGTTCACGTTGATCGCCGGGAACGGCAACTTGCCCTGCTTGGCCAGGCTGTAGAGACGGTGGACGCCGGTGGTGGTCTCCTCCGAGACGCCCTTGATGGTCTTGACGGTCTGCGTGAGGTAGCCCGGCTTGCGCTTGAGGAACTCCTTCAGCGCGCGCTGGAACTCGACTTCCTCGGCGTTGCCGGGCTC
>CBIHLI010000102.1:0-5463 GCA_966210575.1 uncultured Sphingomonas sp. | reverse complement strand
CGCCAATTTCACCGCCCCGCTGACCGAAGGCGATTTCGTCATCTAGGGACGCTGCCTGGAGCCAGCCGCAGGTTCCTGCATTCGGTCGAACTGTCAAAGCCTCAGGCTGGTGGAGCTGAGGGGAATCGAACCCCTGACCTCTGCAGTGCGATTGCAGCGCTCTCCCATCTGAGCTACAGCCCCGCGCCGCCAGCCAAACGAGGCCCGATGGGATCGGGCCGGGCGTCAGGCGGCTCACATAGCGAGGCCTTCACGGCTCTACAAGCGCTCGCCGCAGCCGCGGCGCGGCTTGCCGAAAGCGGCATTTTTTCAACGGCTAATCCAGGAACGCCGACTCTTCTTCAGCCGTTCTTCCAAAGCGCGGCGCGGGGACCGTCCCGCGCGTGGATTTTGTGTGGAAGGAGAGTGAAATGGCGCACGACCAAAACGATATCAGGCGCGGGCGTTTCTACGACGAGGACCGCGAACGAGGCCGCCGCGACGAACGCGGCTTTTTTGAACGCGCCGGAGACGAGGTCGCTTCCTGGTTCGGCGACGAAGAGGCCGAACGCCGCCGTCGCGAGGACGAGCGGATGCAGCATGGCTGGTCGCGCGAGCGAAACTTCGACCGCGATCGCTTTGCCGGTCGCGGCCGCTCTGACGAAGGCAATGGCCGGCGCGCGATGAATTGGCGCTCGGGCTACGGCGGCTACGACCGCGACTTTAGTCCGCGCGGCTATGGCGCCGCCGGGATCGACCGCGGCTATGCCCCCGCCTATGTCGGCGGAACCGGCTACACCGGCGGTTACGGCGGCTATGACTATGGGTCTGGAAGCGACCGCGGCTATGGCAGCGGCGGCTTCGGCCGATTCGAGGAAGACGAGCGGCGCGACTTCGACCGCAGCTTCGAACAGGGTCGCGGCGGGTTCGGCCGCGAGAATGACCGCAGCTATCAGGCGTGGCGCCAGCGTCAGCTCAACGAGCTCGACCGCGACTATGACGAGTACCGGCGCGAGCACCAGCAACGGTTCGAGGACGACTTCGGAACCTGGCGTCAGGCCCGCCAACAGAAGCGCGGAATGCTGACCAGCATCCAGGAGCATATGGACGTCGTCGGCAGCGACGGTCAGATCATCGGTAAGGTCGACTGTGTGCGCCGCGACCTAATCGTCCTGACCAAGTCGGATTCGGACGACAACCGGCACCATGCGATCGGTTGTTCGATGATCGAATCGGTCGAAGGCGACCAGGTCAGGCTCGAAGTTCCGGCCGAAGAGGCGAAGAGCCGCTGGCAGACTCTCGACAAGGATCGCGGAGAGTTCGGCGAGCCTGAACGCGAGGCCAATCTCGAGCGCAGCTTCTCGGGCACCTATCGGTAAGGCGCCGAGCCTCGAGCGCTGCTAGTCCTGGGGGGCGGCCTCGCCGCCACCCTTCGGGTCTGCTTCCGGTGACGGCGGTTCGGCTGCCGGCGAATCGCCGTCGGTGGCCGGCTCGGCCGCCGGAGCCGGAGCTGCCGGAGGCGACTGCGGACTGTCGCTGTGCGCGTTGAGGAAGAGGATGACGTGGGCGCGGTCCTGCGGATCGCCGAGGCCGGCGAACGTCATCTTTGTCCCGGGCGCGAACGCCTTGGGATTCTTCAGCCACTCGCTGAGCGACTCCCAGGTCCAGGCGCCGCCCTTGCCCGACAGCGCGTCGGTGAAGGCGAAGCCCCTGCCCTGACCGATCGGCGCGCCGAGCGTGTTCCACAGGTTGGGCCCAAGGGCGTTGGGCCCGCCCTTGTCGGCGTTGTGGCAGGCGGTGCATTTCTTGAACACCTGCTCGCCCCGCGCCGCGTCGGCGCTGGCGAGATAGAAAGCGATCGGCTGCTCCGCCTCGGCGCCCTCGGCGCCTTCGACTTCGACGCCCTCGATCGGATATCCCATGGTCTCCGGGCGACCCGAGTGGAACGCTTCGCCGGCAACGATCGACGATCCAAGCGCGACGATTCCGGCAAACAGCACCCAGCCGGCGATTGTGTTGAAGCGGTCGTCCATTGAAATCCTCTGCGGCGGTCGCCGTAAGCATGATTTGCGGGCGCTTTAGGCGACCGTTTCGCCCTCTTCAAGCGGCGAGCCAAAGCTCCGCTGCTCAAGCAGCAAGCGGCGCCCTGCCCGCAAGCACGGCGTCGGCGCAGCGCCGATAAAGGGTCGGCAGGCCGGCCTCGCCAATTCGGCCGAGCGGCTGCCACCAGCCGTTGCGCGAAGGCTCGCCGGCAGTGACGATGGTCAGTTCGAGCGCGAAATGGGTGAAGACGTGGCGAACCCGGCCAAGCGGCTGTCCGGCAACGCTGCGCGGTTCACTCGTCCAATCGTCGCCGGGAAGCGCGGCCATCCCGCCGAGCAGGCCCAGCGGCGGGCGTCGAACCAGCCACACGGCCCCGTCGCGCTCGACCCAACGCACAACGCCGTAGCGGACCGGCCTTGCCTTGCGCTGCCTGGGCAGCGGAAACAGCTCGGGCGTCCCGCTGGCGAAGGCGGCGCAGTCGACGCTCAGCGGGCACTGGCCGCACAGCGGCGCACGCGGCCGGCAAATCATCGCTCCCAGATCCATCATCGCCTGGGCGAAGTCGCCGGCACCATTCACCGGAGTCATCGCGGCAACCGCCTCGCGCAACTCGGCCCTGGTCGGATGCCCCAGTCCGCGGAGTCTCGCGGCAACCCGCTCGACGTTGGAATCGATGACCACGGCCGGCTTGCCGAACGCAATCGCGGCGATCGCCGCCGCCGTATAGTCCCCGATCCCGGGAAGCTCGCGAAGCTCGGCCTCGCTGTCCGGAAAGCCCCGGTCCGCGACTTCGCGGGCGCAGGCGATGAGGTTTCGGGCCCGGGCATAATAGCCAAGGCCCGCCCATTCGCAGAGCACGTCCTCGTCGGTTGCAGCGGCCAGCGCCTCGACGCTCGGCCAGCGTTCGAGAAACCGCTCAAATCGCGGCGCGACAGCGGCAACCGTGGTCTGCTGAAGCATGACCTCGCTAAGCCAGACTTTATAGGGTTCGGGCGGCGGAATTCCGGGCGGCGAGCGCCAGGGAAGATCGCGCGAGTTATCCACATAATGTTGGAGCAGCCGCTCGGCGACATTGGCGCGCATCGGCAGCCTATGGCATGCTCGCGCCCAATGGCGAAGAGACCAGCAGAAAAACGCGCAAAAGCGGACGCGCCGAGGCACAATCGCGCGCGCGCCGCCGGCGAGCTGATCGGCGCTGTCGGCGGGCCAGCCTTTCGCCGTTTCGGGTTCATCCAGGCGTCGGTTGTCAGCCGCTGGCCGGAGATCGTCGGCGAGCGCTATGCCAGGGCCTCGTCTCCGGAATCGATCCGGTTTGCGGCCGGCAAGAAATCGGGCGGCGTGCTCAATGTCATTGTCCAGGGCGCGCATGCGCCGCTGATGCAGCATCTCGCCCCGGTGATCGTCGAGCGTGTCAACCGCTTCTTCGGCTATCATGCGGTCGCCAAGCTGGCGTTCAGGCAGGGCGCGCCACTGGCGCGCAAGGATGAACCGAAGCGGCCACAGCTTCGCGCTGTGTCGAAGGAGCTTGGAGAAGGACTGCGTGAAATCGCCGATCCCGAGCTTCGCGCCTGCCTGGAAGCCCTTGCAGTGCGCATCGAGGCGAGCGATGGGGCCCCCGAGGTGGACTCACCGCCGCCTAACCCGATCCCGATAAGCGGAGTTATCAAGTAGATGAAGTCCAGCCATCTCCTCCTTGCAACCGCCGCCATCCTGGCGAGCGCCGCATGCAACGCCGAAAAGGGCAGCGAGTCCGCCGGCGGCACGTCCACCCCGGTCGAAGCCGTCAAGCCGCCGGCCAATGGCGACTGGAGCACGGTCGTCACCCAAACCAGCACCGGCGGGTTCCTGATGGGCAATCCCGACGCCAAGGTGAAGCTCGCCGAGTTCGGCTCGCTGACCTGCCCGCACTGCGCCGAGTTCGACCAGAGAGGCGTTCCGCAGCTGGTCGAGAAATATGTGAAGGGCGGCCAGGTCAGCTACGAATTCCGCAACTATGTGCGCGACCCGTTCGACATCGCCGTCTCGCTGATCGCACGCTGCAACGGCTCGAAGAGCTTCTTCCCGCTGACCCACGCGCTGTTCAAGGACCAGGCGGATTGGATGGGCCGGCTCCAGACCGTTCCGGAAGCGCAGATTCAGGCCCTGACCGCAATGGGCCCGGAGCGCCAGTTCCTGGAAATCGCCAAGGTAGCCGGAATGCAGCAATGGGCGGCGATGCGCGGCGTTCCGACCGCCAAGAGCACCCAGTGCCTGACCGACCAGGAAGCGGTTAACCAACTGGTCCAGATGAACAGCGACGCGACCAACGAATTTCCGGACATGCCGGGCACCCCGACCTTCGTCATAAACGGCAAGATGGTCGAGAATGCCGGCACCTGGGAGTTGCTCGAACCGCAGATCCGCGAAGCGCTCGGCAGCTAGCGGTCCGGGCGGGGGAGGACACAGCTTGCGCGTCCGTCGGCTGAAGCTCACCGGTTTCAAGAGCTTCGTCGAACCTTCCGAGCTTAGGATCGAGCCCGGCCTGACCGGCGTCGTCGGGCCCAACGGCTGCGGCAAGTCCAATCTGCTCGAGGCCATCCGCTGGGTGATGGGCGAAGGCAGCCCCAAATCGCTCCGCGGCGACGGCATGGAGGACGTGATCTTCGCCGGCACCGCGACCCGGCCGCCGCGCGACTTCGCCGAGGTATCGCTGCTGGTCGAGCGCGACGGCGACGATGACGAGGCCGGCGAGGGCGAAGTGACCCGCCGGATCGAGCGCGGCGCCGGCTCGGCCTATCGGATCGACGGTCGCGACGTTCGCGCCAAGGACGTTTCGCTGCTGTTTGCCGACGCGGCGACGGGCGCGCACTCGCCGGCGCTGGTCAGCCAAGGCAAAGTGGGATCGATCATTGCGTCGAAGCCGACCGAACGCCGCCTGTTGCTCGAGGAGGCCGCCGGGATCGCCGGGCTTCATGCCCGTCGCAAGGATGCCGAGCAGAAGCTACGCGCCGCCGAAGCCAATCTTGCCCGCCTGTCCGAGATCCTTGGCGAGCAGGAGCAGAGAGCGGCGACGCTGAGGCGCCAGGCGCGCGCCGCCGAGCGCTATCGCCAGCTGACCGACAAGATCCGTGCAGTCGAAGCGCGGCTGGTCCACGCGCGCTGGGCCGAGGCCGACGCCGCCGCGGAGCAGGCGACTCGCGACGCCGCCGGCGCCGAGCAGGAAGTCGAGCGGCTGCGCGGACAGGTCGAGCAAGCGCGGGCCGGCCAGGAGCAAGCCGAAGCCATGCTCGCCGATCGCCGCAAGGCGACGGCCGATGCGCGCGCGAGGGGCAGCGAGATCGCCCACCAGCTGGCAACCGCCCGCGCCCGCCGCGACACGGTCGCTCGCAGGCTTGCCGAGCTGGAGCGGCTGCAGTCGTCGACCGCCACCGACATCGGTCGTGAGCAGGCACTGAAGGAAGA
>CBIHLI010000101.1:0-5480 GCA_966210575.1 uncultured Sphingomonas sp. | reverse complement strand
CCTATTTCCTGGTCGATCCGCTCGACGGCACCAAGGAGTTCATCCGCGGCGGCGACGATTATACCGTCAATATCGGCCTGATTTCGAACGGGACGCCGCTGCTCGGCGCCGTGTTTACTCCGGCCAGGGGGACGATCCACGCCGGGCTCGTCGGCGCCGGAGCGTGGCTCCAGGATTCCGACGGACGGCGGCCGATTCGGACTCGCGAGCGGGGGCCGTCGATCACCGCCGTCGCTTCCAAATCGCACTTCAACCAGCCGACCGCCGATTATCTCGAGCAGGCGGTCGGCGAGTGCGATTACATCGGGATCGGCTCATCGCTGAAACTGTGCATCGTCGCCGAGGGCAAGGCCGACATCTATCCGCGCCTGGCGCCGACCAGCGAATGGGACACGGCCGCCGGTCATGCCGTGTTGCTTGCCGCCGGAGGATTGGTCGACGGGCCCGACGGTACGCCGTTGCGCTACGGCAAGCGCGCCTTCCTCAACCGCGGCTTCGTCGCCACCGCTGGCTGGAAGGCGCCGCCGATCGGGCCGTTCCTCGAGCCCTTTTCGGGCGGCGGCAATCTGCCCGAAGGGGTCTAGTCGGCCGGATCCAGAAGCGCGCTGCTCCAGCCGAGCTTGCGAACCCAGTCCGGATCGGGCGACTGGTTCGGCAAAACCGCGATTCCGCGCAATGACTCGAGCTGCATTCGAGCTTCTTCGAGCCGGCCATAGAGGTCACGAGCATTGCCCGACGCACTCTCATCGGTGCGCAGCTGCCAGGCGACTTGCTGAGCGCCTTCAATTGCCTGCGCCAGGCAAGCGAGCCATTCAGCCCGCAGGGCCAAAATCTGTTGCATCCATCATTCCCGGCAAATCAGCAGCCATCCCCGAGCGCTACATAGCAAAATGGAATCTTCAGGTGGTGAGAGATTGGTCCGTTATGGAGCCGAAATAGTCTGACTTTTCTCCATAATGCGGGTTAAGATCGTCATGCTCGGTACCGCTAGCCACAGGATGATGGCCATGGATGCGATTCTGACCGAGAGCACGATCAGCTATGCCGGACCGCCGCCGCTGTTGATCGCGGCGAGCAGCGATTCCGCGATGCGGCGTGCTCGAGAAACGGCGGCTGCCGTTGGCCTGCGGGTCGGCGCAGAGCTCGGCATCGCCGAAGCGCGCGAGCGCCTCGGCCAGCAGGCTTCGGCGTCGGCAATCTGGATCGAAGTGGATCGGGATTGCGGGACCGCTCTCGACGCACTTCTGGCCGATGTGGACGAAGCCATGGCCGGCCGGCGAATCGGTGCCGTGCTTTCCCTAACCGCCGACATGATCGACCGCGTCGGTCCGCGGCTGTTCGAAGGCGGTCAGCAGATCGTCATCGACGGCGACCCGATCGAGCGGGCGGCTTCGCTCGCCACGGCGACCGCGATCGCCAGGGCGCCGGATCGGGCCAATGATCTCTCCAAGGATCCCGGGGCCGAGCGGCTCCGGCAGCTGAGCGACGAGGTCAGCCGGATCGCGGCCACGCTCGCCCGCCTGTCGACAGTCCCGCCGGTCCCCGAAGCGCAACTGAGCAAGCCCGTCGAAGAGGACGTTCCCGACGTGCCGGTGGAGACGGTCCGCTCGGTGATCCGCGCCCGGCGCCTGCGCGGGCGGTTCTTCCCCGAGGACATGTTTGCCGATCCCGCCTGGGACATGCTGCTCGACCTGCTGCAGGCCGAAATCGCCCAGCTGCGGGTGCCGGTGTCGAGCCTGTGCATCGCCGCGGCGGTGCCGGCGACGACAGCGCTGCGCTGGCTCAAGAACATGACCGACCAGGGGCTGTTCGTCCGCCGCGCCGATCCGCACGACGGCCGCCGGGTGTTCGTCGAGCTGGCGCCGGAAGCCAGCATGGCGATGCGCCGCTATTTCGCCGAAGTGGGCAAGCCGGCGGTGATCTGACTGGTGGGCGGTGACGGGCTCGAACCGCCGACCCTCTCGGTGTAAACGAGATGCTCTACCAACTGAGCTAACCGCCCATGCCGCGTCGCAGTGCCATGCAGCGCATCCGGGTGCAATCGGTCAGAGCCGAACCCAGCCAAGCAGCGCCAGCAGCAAAATTGTGCCGGCCGCGCTGATCAACAGCGACAGGACGCAGCCGATGCGGTTCGAAAAGAACAGGAACATCGGCGCTTCAACGGCGGAGAGCGCTACAGGCTCCGGATCAGCTTGGTCGCCATCGCGATCCACGGGGCGTTGGTCACCACTTGCTGGCGCGCTCCGGCGCCGAGCGGCAGCAGGTGCAGCTTGCCGCTGGCTTCGCCTGGCTCGGGGGTTTCGCGGCCGATCAGCCGTCCAAACAGGAAGCGGCCGACCGGGCGGGGGACGAGCACGTCGCGGTTGAGTGCGCGGCCGAATTCCTCGGGCTGCAGCGTCTCGCACCAGATTTCGTCGCCGGCGCGATAGTCGCCGATGCTCGCCGAAACGGTCACGGCAATGTCGCCCGGCCTCGGCCGCGGCGGAACCAGGATGGCGGTCCGAGTCGGGGCGGCCGTGCCGGTGGCGCCGACGATGGCGGCGACCGGCAGCTCCGCCTTGGCTTCGCCGCTGTCGACGAGGTCGGACGCGTCGACCCCAAGCGCGTCGGCGATGCGATTGAGCCAGGCCAGCGAGACGGTGCGGGTGCCGGTCTCGAGGCGGCCGATGGTTTGCGGGGTGGTCGGCGGGTCGCAGGCCCGAGCGACCTCGTCGAGCGTCATTTTACGTGCCCTTCGGACTTCGCGAATCCGGGTAATCATCGACCGAGCTCCTGAACCAATGTGGTTTCTCTCTGTCCTACAGTTTCGCCGATGTGGCAAGAGGCTGGCGAATCGAAGCAGTGGAGAATTGGCGATGGCAGGTGTCGGGAATGGTCGAATCCTGGTCGAGCGTGCGATTGGCCGCGACGGCGAGACGGTTCGCGGCAGCCGTCGCCGTGCGGTCCGCTCGGTAACCGTCAACCTGGCCGAATCGCCGCTCGGCTGGCTGTTCGCCCGCGGCATGGTCACGAGCCGCCAGCTCCAAGCCGGCGAGCAGCTTCGTTCCGATTGGGAGCGCGGAGGCCTGGCGCCGAGAATCACGATGCAATGGGACGCCGCGCCGGTCGGGCGGCAGCGAGGAGGAGGGGCGAACTGCGGCGCCAATTTAACCGAGGCGCGAATCGACGCGCGGCGGCGGTTCGATGGCGCCGTAGCGTCGGCCGGCCCGGGCCTGTCCGACATCCTCTGGCGGATAGTATGCTCGGGCGAGGGAATGCGCGAGGCGGAAACCGCGCCGGCCAGCCGAGCGCGGGCCGGCAAGCTGGTCCTGTCGTTCGCCCTCGACCGGATCGCCGACTACTACCGAATCCGCTAGCGCTTTTCGCCGCGCTGGCCGGACTTGCGAGTGCCCGATCCGAGCTCCGTCGTTCGCTGCTTTTCCTTCAGTTCGACGTCGCGACCGAGCTCGCGGTCGCGAAGCGTCGGGTCGTGAAGGTTGTTGCGGCTCTCGTCCTTGCCACTGTGGCTGCGCATGTCGGTCTCCAATGCTAATGGACGTTCAACGACCGCGGCGGCCCATGGCTCCGTCGGCCGCCGCACGACAGAAAGGATTGCCCGCATGATTCTCTACGGCTCGTCATTGTCTCCGTTCGGCCGGAAGGTGCTTGCCTATGCCGGCGAGCGCGGCATCGAGATCGACCTTCAGCCGACCGGCTTTCCGAATCCTTCGCCCGAATTTCTCGAGGCGAGCCCGTTCAGGAAGATGCCGGCGCTCCGTGACGGCGACTATGTGCTCGCCGATTCGAGCGCGATCATCCACTATCTCGAGGCCAAATATCCCGACGGGGCGCTAATCCCGGCCGATCCTGAGCAGCGCGGCAAGACGATCTGGTTCGAAGAGTTCGCCGACACTCTGCTCTGTGCATGCGGCGCCAAGATCTTCTTCAACCGGATCGTCGCGCCGCGATTCATGGGACGGCCCGGCGACCTGGCGGCGGCCGAAACCGCCGAGCGCGACGAGCTGCCGCCGATCCTCGACTATCTGGAGAAAATCGTTCCCGACGAGAGCGGCTACCTGGTTGGCGACAGCCTGACTCTCGCCGACATTGCGGTGGCCGGACCATTCGCCAACTTCCGCCATACCGAGACGAGCATCGACCCCGGCCGCTATCCGCGCACCGTGGCTTACGTCGACCGGATTCTCGCCCGACCCAGCTTCACGCACTGGATCGAGCGAGAGACGGAGTTTCTGGCGAAGCAGGCGGCTTAGGCCCCGCTGCTTCCCTCGATGTCGGTCGAGCGATTGTCGCTGCGCTCGCCGCCGCGCTCGACGTCGCCACTCTCGGGTTGGTCGGTCGCGCCCTGACCCTGCTCGGCAAAGCCGGCCTGCTGGGTTTCGCCTTCCTGCAGATATTCGCCCGATTCCTCGCGCTGGGTGCCGACGAAGCCGCCCTCCTGGCCGGAGCCGGTTTCGCCTTGCTGCGCCGAAGGCTCGGCAGTCCCGGTTTCGGCTTGGCCCTGCTGGCCGAATTCGCTCTGCTGGCCCTGCTGTCCGCCGATCATCTGCTCGCCGCCGGCTTGCGGCTGCTGGCCTTGTTGGCCGGTCTCGCCCTTTTTCTGCTCGTCGAGATCGCTTTGCCGACCTTCGCCGCCGGCTTGATTCTGGTTGTCGTTCGCCATCGCCTGAACTCCTTAGAATCGCCCCATGCTCGGATGAATCAACCGCGTTGCCGGCCAAGACGTTCCGTGCCGACTACGGGAGATGCGACGAGCCGATGGCTCAAGCGCAAATTTGCGACCGACGGAAAAGAAAGGGGCCGCCGGTCGGATAACCGGCAGCCCCCAAAAAGCGTTGAAGTGGCAAGAGCTTACTGCTGCTCGGCTTCGCCTTCCCCGGCCGTTTCCGGCTGGGCTTCGGCCGCAGCCTCGGGCTCCGCCTCAGCGGCGGGCTCTTCGGCCGCAACCTCTGTGGCCTCGGCTTCGGCCTCGGGCTCGGCAGTCTCGGCCTGGAGCTGCTCGGCGGCGACCGGCGCGGCCTCCTCCTCGAACATCTGGGCGATGACGTCGATGCCCTGGGCCTGGAGCTCGGCCTCCTCCGGCGAGCGGGCGACGTTGACGTGGACGGTCACCGCCACCTCCGGGTGAAGCGCGACCTTGATGTCGTGCACTCCGATCGACTTGATCGGCCGATCGAGGACGATCTGGCTCCTGGTGAGGCCGGCTCCCTCGGTTGCGAGCGCCTCGACGATGTCGCGCGCCGACACCGACCCGTAGAGCTGGCCGGTATTCGACGCCTGGCGGATCAGCTTGACCGACTTCCCCTCGACCGTCTTCGCCTCGGTTTCGGCCTCGGCGCGCTTGTCCGCATTCTCGGCCTCGATCCGGGCGCGATTGGCCTCGAACACCTTGCGGTTGGCTTCGTTGGCGCGAAGCGCTTTCTTGTTGGGCAGCAGGTAATTGCGGGCGAAGCCGTTCTTGACGTTGACGACATCGCCGATGC
>CBIHLI010000100.1:0-5501 GCA_966210575.1 uncultured Sphingomonas sp. | reverse complement strand
GAGCAACTGACTTTTAATCAGTAGGTCGCTGGTTCGAATCCAGCAGGGCTCACCAGCGCCGCCCCAAGGGCGGAATTCAACTCCCGGGGGATCAAATGCGCACTCGACCGCTCCTTGCCGCTTCCCTGCTGGCCTTCGCCGCTCCGGCGATGGCGGCGAACCAAATCGTCGTCCGCTCCAGCGGCCCGTCGGCGAAAGTCTACCCGGTCGGCAAGCAACTCGCGGCAGGCGCCAAGGTCAGCCTTCGCGCCGGGGATTCGCTGACCCTGCTCGGCGCTGCGAAAGCGCTGGTCCTGCAGGGGCCCGGAAGCTTCCAGATCGCCGCCGGCGGGGATAGTGATGCGTTCAGCCGCAGCCGCTTCAGCGCCCGCCGCGGGCCACCGCTGCCGCGCGGACCGTGGGCGATCGACGTCGAGCAAAGCGGCCAGGTCTGCGCCGCCGCCAAGCAGCCGATATCGCTGTGGCGGTCCGCCGCCGATTCCGATTCGACCGTCACCATCACCGGTGCGAAGGTAAAGCCGGTCACCGTCAACTGGCCGGCGGGAGACGAGACCCTGAGCTGGCCGTCGGCCCTGCCGCTCACTGAAGGCCTGACCTATCGAATCACGATCGCCGGCCAATCCGCCCCAACCGAGTGGAAGATCGCGTCGTTGAGCACCTTGGCGATGGATCGCGCGGCGACCGCCGACGCGCTGCTCAAGCGCGGCTGCCAGGCGCAGCTCGATTTACTGGTCGAACGTGCTCTGTGGGACAGCCCGTAGGGAGTTTGCTCGCGCCGCGAGAAGCACCGAATCGAGGCTTCCGGTCTCCGGCATCAACAACCGCAGCTTTTTGTTGGCGAAGTCGATCGAGACCTTCTTGAATGCCCGCAAGGCGTTCATTCCCAGCAGCAGTGCCGGCCGCTCGTCGAAGCCCAGTTGCTTGAACGTGTGGACGTCGGCGAAGACGATCGCGAGGTTGGCGAGAGTCACCTCGCCCATCTCGAGCGACTTCACGAACGTATATTCGCCCTGGAGGAGGTCGCCAGTCACCGACTCGAGCTCGATCGCGCCGGTCTTCCTCAACATGCGGCTGTTGCCGAGGCGCCGCCGGAGGGCATCGTTGCCGACGCTGACTTCCGACCCGGTATCGAGGATGACGATGATGTCGTTGCGATCGGCACTGGCGTTGGTGACGATCAGCCGCCCGTTCCTCAGGCGGCCGGTGACGACGATCTCGCCACTTTCCCTCGGCACCCGCTGCGCGGACGGAACGATGGTCATCAGGCGCTTTTCGAAATCGAACACCACCCGTTGCGAACGAAGCATGTCGGTGCCCAGGATCCCGTCCGCGCCCATGTGCTCGGCCTCGAGGACGGGCGCATCGATGATCCGCAGCGCGCTGTTGCTGAGCTGGAGATTGGGCACTGTCGCGGTCCTGACGTTGCGGACGCCGGTTACCGTGTGAAGATCCGCCCGTTCCCCGACCTCGAGGCCGAGCCGTGCCGCGACGTCGCTTGAGATCGCGCTGCGATTGGATCCGGTGTCGACCAGGAACCGATACGGCCCAATTCCGGAGAGGCTGACCGGGACCGTCATCCGGTCGTTGGCATCGTCGCGCAAGCGCACGTCATCCGCCTGCGTGCTCTGGTCGACGTCGTTCAGGGACTGGGCCTGCTCAACGGTGTCGAGTTGGCTCGTCGGGACTTGCAGCGGAACCGGCGCCGCGGCCGCAGCCAATAAGGTCAGCAAGGCTGGTGTCATCGCGACCTCCTCAGTCGACTTTGTACATCGCGGCAGTCCAAGCGGAAAGCGAATTGGGCGCAAAGCCGCAACCAGATGGTAACACCTGCCAATTCATAGACTGTCGCTTATGCTCGAAGCCGCTCGCAGCGGCGCTTTTGTCGACGCTGGAGTGGCCGGTGGAAGAACTGCCGATCGGAACGACTGCCTTCTCCCAGTCCGGCGACTCTCCCGCCGATGGCGACCAGCGTGGCGACGAGCGTCACCTCACCTTGTTCCGAGTGGGATCGATCATCATCCGCGGGCGCCGCGAGCTTTGCCTGGTCAAGAACATCTCGGCCGGCGGCGCGCTCATCCGCGCCTACTGCGCGCTGAAGCCGAAAGCGCGGATCAAGATCGAGCTCAAGGAGGGCCAGCCGCTCGCCGGCAGCGTGAGCTGGGTCCGCGGCAGCGACGCCGGGATCGCCTTTGACAAGCCCGTCGACGTGCTCGACCTGCTGAAGGCAAGCGGCGATGGGGCACGGCAGCGGATGCCGCGAATCGAAACCCATTGCGTCGGATTCGTCCGCGAAGGCGCGATTCTTCACCGGGCCGTCGTTCACAACGTCTCGCAGGGCGGGGTCAGCGTCGAAACCGCCAACCCGCTGACTGTCGGCGGCGAGGTCACGGTCAGCCTTCCCGGCCTTGCGCCCCAAAGCGCGATGGTTCGCTGGAACGACGGCTCACGCTACGGAATCACGTTCAACAGCGTGCTTCCGCTCGCCGGTTTGGTCGACTGGCTGCACGCGCGCGACGGCGCATGAGACCTAGTCGCCGAGCGTATTGGCGCCCTCGGTCGCCCAGCGCTCGATCAGGCGGCGTTCCGCCTCGCTGAGCCGCTGTGGAGCAAAGCCCGGCCGCTTCTTGATCGGCGGCGGCGGCTTGCGGCCGATTGTCGGGACGTGACGGAGCAGCTCACCCGGGAACAGCGGAAACTCAAATTCGACGCCGGCATGACCGGCGTGCGACCAGGCGATCCGGCTCGGGACGCTGAGGCCCTGGCGGTGGAACAGCACGCGCGTTCCGGCTTCGGGGAGACTCTCGGCCTGAACCAGCGCACCTTCGCAAGACAGGTTGCGCAGGGTCACGGCCAGCGACGCGTCTCGCGTTGCCAGCGTCGCTGTCAGCATGACCTTCGACCGGTCGGACCGGCGATTCTGAGTCGGGGCGCTTCCGTCCATTGCGGGCCGAATAGCGCAGCTGGGTAAAGCTTGGCTTAAACCAATTCAGCCTGTCCCTTTTCGGAACAGGAGCATCAGATTGTTCGCCGGCATCGTCCGACGGTCGACCAGGCCGAAGCCTCGCGAGCGCGCCGCTTCGGCAAATGTCTCAACCCGCCTAAGGCCCCAGCGCGGGTCGCGTCGCCTGAGGTCGGCGTCGAAAGCAAGATTGCTCGGCACGGTTTCGATACGGTCGCTAAGCCACGGCCCGTAGAGGATCAGCGGTCGACCGGCAGCGAGCAGCCGCGCGGCGCCGTCGAGCAGCCCGAGCGCCGAATCCCAAGGGCTGATGTGGATCATGTTAATATTCAGTACTGCTTCGGCGCTGGCGATCGGCCAGTCCGGCGCGGCCGCGTTGATGGCGATCGGGGCTAACATGTTCGCCAGCCCGGCCTCGTCCCGCCACGACCGGATCGAAGCGAGCGCCGCAGGATCGACGTCGCTCGGCTGCCACTGGAGAGCCGCGAAGCGCTTGGCGAAATGGACGATATGCTCGCCGGTCCCGCTCGCCACCTCCAGGACCAGGCCGTGCTCGGGAAGCCAGTCCGCAAGCACCTGTGCGATCGGCTCGCGGTTGCGGAGCGCAGCGGGAGCGGAGCGGCAGTCGCCAGTCACTCCGCAGCCGGCGCCTGGTCCGGCGCCTTGTAGACCAGCACGGGCTTCCGCGCCGCCAGGGTTTCGTCCAACCGCCGCCTCGGCGCATAGAGCGGCGCTGCCTTGAGGCTTTCGTCGCCGGCCTTCGCCCGCTCGGCGATAGCGCGCATCGCGGCGATGAACTGGTCGAGCGCCGCCTTGGACTCCGTCTCGGTCGGCTCGACCAGCATCGCGCCGTGGACGACCAGCGGGAAATACATGGTCATCGGATGGAAGCCTTCGTCGATCAGCGCCTTGGCGAGATCGATGGTGCTGAGTCCTCCGGCAAAACCGCGGTCGGAGAAAAGCGCCTCGTGCATGCATGGGCCGCTCCCGGCGAACGGCGCGTCGAGCACATCCTCGAGCTGGCGAAGCACGTAATTGGCGTTGAGCACGGCGTCTTCGGCGACTTGGCGAAGGCCGTCGGCGCCGTGACTGAGGATATAAGCGAGCGCGCGGGTGAACATGCCCATCTGGCCGTGGAAGGCGGTCATCCGGCCGAACGTTTGCGGGTGCATCTCGCCGGCGCTCTCCTCCTCGACCAGCTTGTAGCTGCCGTCGGGCATCTTCGCCGCGAACGGCAGCGGGCCGTAGGGCGCCAGTGCTTCCGAAACCACGACCGGGCCGGAGCCTGGCCCGCCGCCGCCATGGGGCGTCGAAAAGGTCTTGTGAAGGTTGATGTGCATGGCGTCGATGCCGAGGTCGCCGGGACGAACCTTGCCGACGATCGCGTTGAAATTGGCGCCGTCGCAATAGACGAAGGCGCCGGCGGCATGGACCGCGTCGCTGATCGCCTTCATGTCGGGCTCGAACAGCCCGCAGGTGTTGGGGTTGGTGATCATCACCGCGGCAACGTCAGGGCCCAGCCGTGCCTTCAAGGCGTCGAGGTCGACGCGTCCAGCCTTGTTGGCGGGGATGTTCTCGACCCGATAGCCGGCGAAAGCCGCGGTCGCAGGGTTGGTGCCGTGGGCGCTTTCCGGGACCAGCACGACCTCGCGCTTGTCGCCGCGCGCTTCGAGCGCCGAGCGGATGCACAGCAATCCGCACAGTTCGCCGTGCGCTCCCGCCTTCGGGCTCATCGCGACGCCGTACATGCCGGTTAGATCGAGCAGCCAGAAAGCGAGCGTGTTGATGCATTCCAGGGCGCCCTGCACCGTTTCCTGCGGCTGCAGTGGGTGGATGTCGGCGAATCCGGGCAGCCGCGCGACCTTCTCGTTGAGGCGCGGGTTGTGCTTCATCGTGCACGAGCCAAGCGGGAACAGCCCGAGGTCGATCGCATAATTCTGCCGCGACAGCCGCGTGTAGTGGCGAACCATCTCCGGCTCGCTGAGGCCCGGAAGGCCAATGTCGCGGTTGCGCTCGAGGCCGTTGAGACGAGCGCCCGAAACCTCCGTCTCGGGCAGGTCGACTCCGGTCGTCTGGCCGCGGTCGATCTCGAAGATCAGCGGCTCCTCGAGCATCAGCGCGCGATTGCCGGTCACGGTCTGCGACTCGCCTTGCTGATTTGCGGGGGCGGTCGGCCGCCAGCCGGACGGATTGACGGTCACGCGCAGACCTCCTTCAGCGCTGCTTCCAGGTCGGCGATGTCCTCGTCGGTGACAGTCTCCGTCACTGCGACGACCAGCCCGCTCTCGAGCGCCTCGACACCCGGGTAGAGCCGACCAAGCGACACGCCGCCGAGCACGCCGCGCTCGACCATCGCGTGAACCGCTGGCCGCGCCTCGACCGGGAGGCTCAGCGTGAGCTCGTTGAAGAAGCTGTGGTTGACGATGCTGACGCCGGGTATCGCCGCCAGCCGCTCGGCGACTTCGCACGCGCGCGCGTGATTCAGGGAAGCGAGCCGGCGCAGCCCCTTCTCGCCGAGCAAAGTCAGGTGGGCGGTGAAGGC
>CBIHLI010000099.1:0-5673 GCA_966210575.1 uncultured Sphingomonas sp. | reverse complement strand
CCCGCCGCCGTATTCATGGGCGACACCGGCAGCCTCGCGCTCGGCGGGGCGCTCGGAGCGATCGCGGTCGCCACCCATCATGAATTCGTGCTGGCGATCGTCGGCGGCCTGTTCGTGGTCGAGGCGCTGAGCGTGGTGATCCAGGTGATCGTCTACAAAAGGACCGGCAAGCGCGTGTTCCTGATGGCGCCGATCCACCACCATTTCGAGCATATCGGCTGGTCGGAGCCGACCATCGTCATCCGCTTCTGGATCATCAGCTTCGTGCTGGCGCTGGCCGGCCTGTCGACGCTGAAGCTCAGGTGATCACGGCGCGCGCCTTCGCCGGCAAGCATTACGCGGTCTACGGACTCGCGCGCTCGGGGATTGCGACCGTCGAGGCGCTGCTGGCGAGCGGCGCGAAAGTGACGGCGTGGGACGCCAAGAAGGAGGCGCGGGCGAAGGCGCCTGCCGGCGCGCAGATCGAGAATCTGGATGAATCCGACTTGTCGCAATTCGACAGCTTGGTCATCACTCCGGGACTTCCGCTGAACCGTCACCCGATCGCGCAGCGCGCGCGCGAGGCGGGCGTCGAGATCATCGGCGACATCGAGCTGTTCGCGAGGGCGAGGCCAGAGCTTCCGCCGCACAAGGTGGTCGGCATCACCGGCACCAACGGCAAGTCGACGACGACCGCGCTCGTCCACCACATCCTTCAGACCGCGGGCGTTCCGAGCGCGATGGGCGGCAATATCGGCCTGCCGATCCTCGCCCAGGACCCGCTGCCTGAGGGCGGGGTCTATGTGCTCGAGCTGTCGAGCTACCAGCTCGACCTGACCCAGAGCCTCGACTGCGACGTCGCCGTGCTGCTCAACATCACCCCCGACCATCTCGACCGGTACGAGAGCTTCGAGGCTTATGTCGCTTCGAAAGCGCGTCTGTTCGAGATGCAGTCGCCGGATCATTTCGCTTTTGTGGGGGACACGACTGACGAAGCGGGTGAAGCTGTCGCCAAGGTTCGTCGGAATTTCTACGTAATCAATTCCGAATCCTACCTCGACAACGACGGCAATACCGCGATGGGATTGCGAGGAATTCACAACGCCGAAAACGTCGGGATAGCCGCGAACGTCTGCAAGGAATTGGGTGTTCCCGACGAAGCAATTTGGACCGCGGGCGAGTCTTTCCGAGTCCTGCCGCACCGGATGGAGCAAGTGCGCGATAGGGACGGCGTTGTCTTCGTTAACGACAGCAAGGCGACCAACCCCACCGCGACCGCGCCGGCGCTTGCCGCGTTCGAGCGCATTCGCTGGATCTGCGGCGGGCAGGCCAAGACCGACTCGCTCGACGAGTGCGCGCCGCACTTCGGCCATGTCCGCAAGGCCTATACTATTGGCGAGGCGGGCGAATTGTTCGCTTCGCTCTTGTCGCCGCACATGAACGTGGCAGAGTGCGAAACGCTGGAGCGCGCGGTGGGCGAAGCGGCTCGCGAAGCGGAGGCGGGGGACACGGTGCTGCTGTCGCCGGCCTGCGCGAGCTTCGACCAATTTCGCGATTTCGAGGACCGGGGGGACCGGTTCAAGGAGCTGGTGGGGGCATTATGACGGGATCGATTTCCGACAGGCTCAAGGCCAGAATCACGGTCGACGCCAACCGCTACGGGCGCTCCGACCGGTCGCCCACGGGACGATGGTTCTGGGAAATGGACCGGGTGCTGCTGCTGCTGATCGCGGTGCTGATCGGCATCGGGCTGATCGCGGTCGCGGCGGCCTCGCCGGCGGCGGCGGTGCGCTATTCGGGCGGATCGGTGCGCGTCCCCGAGCTCTATTTCTTCTACCGTCAGATCGCCTGGATCGCGGTCAGCATCCCCGTGATGATTGCCATCTCGATGATGACCCGCGAGCGCGCGCGCCGCTTGTCGCTGTTCGGCGCCGCCTTCTTCCTGGTGCTGCTGATCTTCGTCCCGATCCTCGGCCCGGAAGTGAACGGCTCGCGCCGCTGGATCGAGCTCGGAATCGGCCAGCTGCAGCCGTCGGAGTTTTTGAAGCCGTTCTACGTCGTCGCCATGGCCTGGCTGCTCAGCCTTCGCGAATCCGACCGGTCGCTGCCCGTCTATTGGCTGTCGGCGGCGCTGACGGGCGGGCTCGCCTTCCTGCTAATGAAGCAGCCGGACTTCGGCTCGACAATCATCTTCGCCGGCGTATGGATCGCCATGCTGGCGCTGGCCGGCGTGTCGCTTCGGATGCTCGGAATCCTTGCCGCAGCGGCGGCGGTCGGCGTGGTCTCGGCCTATTTCTTCTACGACGTCGCCACCCAGCGGATCGATGGATTCCTGTTCGGCGCCGGCGACACTTTCCAGACCGACAATGCGATGCGCACCCTGACCGCCGGCGGGCTGTTCGGGATGGGCCCGGGCGCCGGCACCCGCAAGTTCGGGCTGCCGGAGCCGCACACCGACTACATCTTCTCGGTGATCGGCGAGGAATTCGGGCTGATCGCCTGCCTGGCGATCGCGCTGCTCTATTTGACCATTGTCGCCCGGGTGCTGGTCAAATTGCTCGATGAGGATTCGCCGTTCGCCATCCTCGCCGGGGCGGGGCTCGTCATCCAGTTCGGCCTGCAGGCGCTGATCAACATGGCGGTCAACGTCCAGATCGCCCCATCCAAGGGCATGACCCTGCCGTTCATCAGTTATGGCGGAAGCTCGATGCTGGCGCTTTCGATAGGCATGGGATTGCTACTCGCCTTCACCCGCCGCAACCCGTATCTGACCCGCTCACCCTATGTGGTGAAATGGAGCGGAGAGAGCCAGACGGCATGAATTTCGTCCTCGCTGCCGGAGGCACCGGCGGCCATATGGTCCCGGCGCATGCGCTCGCCGCCGAGCTTGCCGCTCGCGGCCACGGCGTGCTGGTGATCACCGACGCGCGCGGGGCCAAGATCCCCGGGCTGTTCGACAAGATCGCCGTGCATGAGCTTCCGGCCGGACGGCTCGGCGGCGGGCCGATCTCCTGGATCAAGGCAGCTTTTGCAGTGCTAGCCGGACGGCGCGAGGCGATTCGCCTCTACCGCGACCATCCGCCGCAAGCGGTCGTCGGCTTCGGCGGCTATCCGGCCTTCCCGGCGCTGCTCGCCGCCCGGGCGCTCGACATTCCGACCGTGCTCCACGAGCAGAATGCGGTGCTGGGGCGGGTCAACCGGCTGCTGGCCGGCGGGGCGACGGCGATCGGCACCGCTTATCCCGAGATCGAGCGCTTGAAGCCGGGCCATTCGGACAGACTGGTGCTGGTAGGCAACCCGGTCCGCGCGGAGATCGCCAGGATCGGCGAAATGCCGTTCCCGCCGTTCGACGAGGTCGCGCCGCTCAAGATCCTGGTGACCGGCGGAAGCCAGGGCGCGACGATCCTCGGCAAGGTCGTGCCGAGCGGATTAGGTATGCTCGAGCCGTCGCTACGCCGCCGGCTGCAGGTCGTCCAGCAGTGCCGGCCCGACGACATCGAGGAGATCCGCGCCCGCTACGCCGAGCTCGGAATCCCGGCCGAGCTGATGACCTACATCCTCGACATGCCGGACAAGCTTGCCGACGCGCATCTCGTCATCGGCCGCGCCGGAGCCTCGACCATCGCCGAGCTCACCGCCGCCGGCCGGCCGGCGATCCTGATCCCCTTCGCCGCCGCCACCGACGACCACCAGACCGCCAATGCCCGCGAGATGACCAAAGCCGGCGGCGCGAGGACGATCCCGCAAGCCGAGTTCACGCCGGAAACGCTGGCTCGCCAGATCGAGGCGATCGCCGGCGATCCGCTCGCGCTGTCCAATGCCGCGGCGCGGTCGCTGTCGGTCGGTCGCCCGCACGCCGCGCGCGATCTAGCCGACCTGGTCGAGCGGGTCGGCGGCGGGCTGTCGCCGGTCGCGGTCGGGCCGGCGCTGGAGCCGCGCAAGCGCTCGGCCTTTGCCGGGGGCGTGCCGGCATGAAGGCTTTGGGCACCGACATTGGTACCATCCATTTCGTCGGCATCGGCGGCATCGGCATGTCCGGGATCGCCGAGGTGATGCACCAGCTCGGCTACAGCGTCCAAGGCTCCGACATCGCCGAATCCTATGTCGTCGAGAAGCTGCGCAAGGCCGGGATCGCGGTCGCCATCGGCCATGGCGCCGACAATCTCGGGGACGCGGCGGTGGTGGTCGTCTCCTCCGCCGTCAGCCGCGGCAACCCGGAAGTCGAGGCGGCGGTCGAGCGGCGGCTGCCGATCGTCAAGCGCGCCGAGATGCTCGCCGAGCTGATGCGCATGCAAAAGACGATCGCGGTGGCCGGGACGCACGGCAAGACGACGACCACCTCGATGATCGCGGCGATGCTCGATTCGGGCGGAATGGACCCGACGGTGATCAACGGCGGGATCATCAACCGCTACGGCTCCAACGCCCGGCTCGGCAAAAGCGACTGGATGGTGGTCGAGGCCGACGAGAGCGACGGCAGCTTCCTTCGGCTCGACGGCACCATCGCGGTGGTCACCAACATCGATCCCGAACATCTCGAGCATTACGGCAGCTTCGACGAGGTCAAGCGCGCCTATTGCGAGTTCATCGAGAACGTCCCCTTCTACGGGCTCGCGGTCCTCAACATCGACCATCCCGAAGTGCAGGCGATCATCGGCCGGATCCAGGACCGGCGGATCGTCACTTATGGATTTTCCGCGCTGGCCGACCTGCGCGCCGAGAATCTGGAGACCGACGGCAGCGGCAGCCGGTTCGACGCCGTGGCACTGGAGCGCAGCGGCGAGCGCCGCACGATCGCTGGCATCCACGTGCCGATCCCGGGCCGCCACAATGTCCAGAATGCGCTTGCCGCGGTGGCTGTGGCGATCGAGCTGGGTATCCCGGACGAAACGATCATCACCGGCTTCGAGCGGTTCGAAGGCGTCAAGCGCCGCTTCACCAAGGTCGGCGACGCCGATGGCGCGGCGATCATCGACGATTACGCCCACCATCCGGTCGAGATAAGGGCGGTGCTGTCGGCCGCCCGCGAGACCACCGAAGGGCGGGTAATCGCGGTGATGCAGCCGCACCGCTACACGCGCCTCGCGGCGCTGATGGACGACTTCCAGAGCGCCTTCAACGACGCCGACGTGGTGCTGGTCGCACCGGTCTATCCGGCCGGCGAGGAGCCGATCGACGGGATCGACTCCGACGCCCTGGTCGAGGGGCTTCGGGCGCACGGCCACCGGATGGTCAAGGGCGTCGCCGATCCCAGGGACCTGGCGCGGTCGCTTCGCGACATCGCCGCCGAGGGCGACACGATCATCTGCATGGGCGCCGGCGACATCACCAAATGGGCGGCCGGGCTCGCCGACGGGATCGCCAAGGCAAGGTCGAGCAAATGAGCGGCGCGGCGGATCTGGCCCTGCCGAAGCTCGAGGGCGTTGCCGAACGCGGCGGCAGCCTGGCCGATTTCATCTGGTTCCGGACCGGCGGCCCGGCCGAGTGGCTGGTCAGGCCGAAGGACGAGGCCGACCTCGCACAATTTCTGAGCGAGCTCGACCAAGGCGTTCCAGTGACTCCAATCGGGGTCGGATCGAACCTGATCGTCCGCGACGGCGGCGTTGGCGGCGTGGTTGTTCGACTCCCCAAAAGTTTCGACAAGGTAACAATTGAGTCCGGCAATCGCGTCCGCGCCGGCGGCGGAGCGATGGG
>CBIHLI010000098.1:0-5676 GCA_966210575.1 uncultured Sphingomonas sp. | reverse complement strand
AATAATATCCGACCGCGCGGGCGAGCGCGACGGCCTGCTCGCCCATCGCCTTGCGCATTTCGGGCGTGACGAAGGGCGAAGGCGCCTCCTCGACCACTTTCTGGTGGCGGCGCTGGATCGAGCATTCGCGTTCGCCGAGGTAGAGGATGTTGCCGTGCTGGTCGCCGAGCACCTGGATCTCGATGTGGCGCGGCGCCTCGATGAACTTCTCGATGAACACCCGGTCGTCGCCGAAGCTGGCGAGCCCCCTCGCGCTTGACGCTCTCGAAGCCCTCGCGGACGTCCTTCTCGTTGAAACCGAGCCGCATGCCCTTGCCGCCGCCGCCGGCCGAGGCCTTCATCATCACCGGGAAGCCGATGTCCCTGGCGATCTTCACCGCCTCGTCGGTGGTGGCGATATCGTCGAGATGGCCGGGGACGATGTTGACGCCGGCCTTTGCGGCAAGCTTTTTCGATTCGATCTTGTCGCCCATCGCCCGGATCGCCTCTGGCGGCGGGCCGATGAAAATGATCCCGGCCTTGCCAAGCGCCTTGGCGAAGCTCTCGCGCTCGGACAGGAAGCCGTAGCCCGGATGCACCGCCTCGGCGCCGGTCGCCTTGCACGCGTCGATAATCAGCTCGGCCTTGAGATAGGATTCGGAAGCCGGCGGCGGCCCGAGCCGCACCGCCTCGTCGGCCATCAGCACATGCGGCGCCCGCGCGTCGGCGTCGGAATAGACCGCGACCGTCTTGATCCCCATCCGCCGCGCGGTGCGGATCACCCGGCACGCAATCTCCCCGCGATTGGCGATCAGGATCTTCTTGAACATCTTGCTCATAGCGAGCCTTCAAGCAGCTCAACCAGCTCGGCCGTTCGCTCGCGCGTCAGGTCAGCGAGGCATCCCGAATTGATCAGCGGCCAGATGCTGCCCCCGCGGCTGTCGAAAGCGGCGAGGGCGCATTGCGTGTCGCGATAGGTGAGCCACGCGCGTTGTCCGTCGAGCAGCAGCTTCTTGGCTTCGGCGTCGTCGCCATAAGCTTCGAGCACCTTCGCCCACTGCGCGTTGAGCGCCTTGTCGGCGCGCTCATAAGATTCGCCAGCACAACGGTTCATTGCCTGCTGAGAGTAGTCGCGCTGGTAGCAGGCGGTTTCGATCGGATCGTCGTCCACAGGCTGCTGGGCTGCGGCCGTGGCAAGCAAAATGGCAAGGATCATTCGGCGGCCTCATCCAATGGCGGGCGGTTGTGGCCGAGCAGGCGCAGTACCTCGTCGGCGGCGTCGGCGAGGTTGGTGCCGGGGCCGAAGATCGCCTGCACGCCCGCGGCGCGGAGCGCGGCATAGTCCTGCGGCGGGATCACCCCGCCGGCGACGACCTTGATGTCGGCCCGGCCCATGTCCTTTAGGGCCTCGATCATCTCCGGGATCAGCGTGCGGTGGCCGGCGGCGAGCGATGACGCGCCGACCACGTCGACGTCCTTCTCCACGGCCATTTCGGCGGTTTCGCGCGGGGTCTGGAACAAAGGCCCGGGGATCACCTCGAAGCCCAAATCGGTGAACGCCGAGGACACTAGGTTGGCGCCGCGATCATGCCCGTCCTGGCCCATCTTGGCGACCAGGATGCGCGGCTTGCGGCCGAGCCGGTCGGCGACGGCCTGCGTACCGGCCTCGGCCTGTTTCCATCGTCCGTCATTCCGCGCTTTGCCATAGATGCCACGCACCGGTTCGGGCGTCGTACCGTACCGGCCGAACGCCCGCTCCAGCGCATCGGAAATCTCGCCGAGGGTTGCGCGGACCCGCGCGGCTTCCACGCTCAGCGCGAGCAGGTTCGCGTCGCCGCGAGCGCCCTGTTCGAGCGCATCGAGTGCCGCGCGCACTTTGTCCTCATCGCGGCTGGCGCGGATCTTCTCGAGGCGGGCGATCTGGCCGGCGCGGACCTTGGCATTGTCGACCTCGAGGATGGCGTGCTCTTCCTCGTCATCCAGCCGGTAGCGGTTGACCCCGACGATCACCGTCTCGCCGGTGTCGACCTTGGCGGCGCGCGCCGCGGCGGCCTCCTCGATGCGGTGCTTGGGGAGGCCCTCGGCGACCGCCTTGGTCATTCCGCCGTGCGCTTCGACTTCCTCGATCAGCGCCCAGGCTTTGTCTTCGAGCTCGCGGGTCAGCGCCTCGACGTACCAGCTGCCGCCGAGCGGATCGGCGACCGCGGTGACGCCGCTTTCCTCGGCGAGGATCAGTTGGGTGTTGCGGGCGATGCGCGCCGAGAAATCGGTCGGCAGGGCAATCGCCTCGTCGAAGCTGTTGGTGTGCAGCGACTGGGTGCCGCCGAGCACGGCCGCCAGCGCCTCGATCGTTGTCCTCACGATGTTGTTGTAGGCATCCTGCTCGGTGAGGCTGACGCCGCTGGTTTGGCAGTGGGTTCGAAGCAGTTTCGATTTCTCGTTCTTGGCGCCGAGGTCGGTCATGATCCGGTGCCACAGAGTCCGCGCGGCGCGCAGCTTGGCGACCTCCATGAACAGGTTCATGCCGATGCCGAAGAAGAAGCTCAGGCGCGGCGCGAAATCGTCGATATCGAGCCCGTCGGCGATCGCGCATCGGACATATTCCATGCCATCGGCGAGCGTGTAAGCGAGCTCCTGGACCGCCGTCGCGCCCGCCTCGTGCATGTGATAGCCGCTGATCGAGATCGAGTTGAACTTCGGCATCTCGGCCGCGCAATAGGCGATCACGTCGGCGACAATCCGCATGCTCGGCTCGGGCGGGTAGATGTAGGTGTTGCGGACGGCGAACTCTTTCAAAATGTCGTTCTGGATGGTGCCGGTGAGCTTGTCGCGCGGCACCCCCTGCTCCTCGCCGGCGACGATGTAGAAAGCCATCACCGGCAGAACCGCACCGTTCATCGTCATGCTGACCGACATCTCGCCGAGCGGGATGCCGTCGAACAGCAATTTCATGTCCTCGACGCTGTCGATCGCGACGCCGGCCATGCCGACGTCGCCGGCGACCCGCGGATTGTCGCTGTCGTAGCCGCGGTGGGTGGCGAGGTCGAAGGCAACGCTCAGGCCTTTCTGCCCGGCGGCGAGGTTGCGGCGATAAAAAGCGTTCGAATCTTCCGCGGTCGAGAAACCCGCATACTGGCGGATGGTCCAGGGGCGGCCGGCGTACATCGTCGCATAGGGCCCGCGGGTGTAGGGCGGCCGGCCCGGCCAGCCGCTGTCGATCCCGGCCGCGTCATCGGGCCCGTAGACGCTCTTGAGGCGAATCCCTTCGGGCGTGTCGCGGGTGATCTCGTCGGCCATCGCCGCCAAGCCCTAGCAGGCCGTTTTCGTTTTCGGGAGTGGTCAGCCGATTTCGCCAAGCGGCGAACGGCCGAAGCATTTGCGCCGCTCGAGCGTTTTTCCCCCGTAGAAGAGGAGGACGACCATGCCTGCCAAATCGAAAGCCCAACAGAAGGCCGCCGGAGCCGCTCTCTCGGCCAAGCGCGGCGAGACGCCGAAGAGCAAGCTCAAAGGACCGGCAAAGCAGATGGCGGCGTCGATGAGCGAGAAGGAGCTCGACAAGATGGCGTCGACCAAGCGCAAGGGTAAGCCCGAGCACTCGTCGAAGAAGAAGTAGCGGGTTTCCAAAGACAGGCGCCATTGGTGCCCACGGCCCATCGCCCGCCAGGGCGGTGGGCTTTTCTTGGCGGGTCCGACCGCTAAAGGAAGGCATGGCCGACAATCAGCGCGACATTCAACGCGGCGAAAAGCTCGCGGGGCTCGTCCTGATCGTCGCCGCGGCGCTGGCGCTCGCCGCCGCCAACAGCAATCTCGCCGAGCCCTACCATCAATTGCTCGAAACCCGGGTCGGACCGGCCATGCCGCGGTTCGGAACGCTGTCGATCCATCAGTGGATCGCCGACGGGTTGATGGCGGTTTTCTTCCTGCTGGTCGGCCTGGAAGTGAAGCGCGAATGGTATGAAGGGCGGCTGTCGACTCCGGCCGAGCGCCGGCTGCCGTTCATCGCCGCCAGTGCCGGGATGGCGATCCCGGCGCTTGTCTACCTGCTCGTCACCGATTTCGATCCGGCGCTCATTCGCGGCTGGGCGATCCCCTCGGCTACCGACATCGCCTTCGCCATCGGCATCCTCGCTCTGCTCGGCCCGCGCGCCAACCCGACCGTCAAGCTGCTCCTGGTCACCATCGCCATCGTCGACGACGTCGGCGCGGTGGCGATCATCGCGCTGGTCTATACCGCCAGCCTGAACGGGGTCGCTATCGCCGTTGCCCTCGGCATCCTCGCGGCAATGGCGATGATGAACACGTTCGGCGTTCGGCGGCTGTGGCCCTATCTGCTCGCCTGCCCGTTCCTTTGGTATGCGATGCTGGCAAGCGGCATTCACCCGACCATTGCCGGAGTGCTTGCCGCGCTCACCGTGCCGCTGGGCAAGGGCGAAGCGCGCTCGCCGCTCAAGCGGCTCGAGCATGCGCTCCATCCGTGGGTGATGTTCGCGATTATGCCGATGTTCGGCTTCGTCAGCGCCGGCGTCCCTATCGGCGGTTTTGCCGAATTGTTTGAGCCGGTGGCGCTGGCGATCATCGCCGGGCTGTTCGTTGGCAAGCAGGCGGGCGTGTTCGGCGCGATCTGGCTCGCCGACTGGACCGGGATCGCGCCTCGGCCCGTCCAGGCGCGCTGGCTGGAGCTCTACGGCGCGGCCCTACTGTGCGGGGTGGGCTTCACGATGAGCCTGTTCATCGGCGCGCTGGCCTTCCCGAATGCGCCGGAAGCGGTCGACGCGGCGAAGCTCGGCACGCTCGCGGGCTCGTTCTTGTCAGCCGTGGCCGGCTGGACCGTACTTCGCTTCGTGGCCCCGGCCGCGTTCAGCGAAGAAGAGCATGAGGAGGCGCAGTAAATCTTCGGTGAGGATTTGGAGGGCGAGCAGGTGCTCCAGCCGACTCTCTCCGAGGAAATGGCGGCCGGCGAGCCGGGCATGCGCCGGACAAAGGATGGAGGACAGCCGCAATGATCCGACCACTGCTGATGGCTCTTCTGCTCGGCCTGTTTGCCGCTGGCTGCAAGCAATCGCCGCCTAAGCCGGCCGACAGCCTCGATTCGATCGCCCGCGATTATGTTCTCCTCAGCCTGACGATCGGCGAAAAGGAGGCGGGCTATATCGACGCTTATTACGGCCCGCCGGAGCTGCAGGAGCGCGCCAAGGCGGAAGCCCGCAGCGCCACCCTCACGGCACTGGCAAAGCGCACCGACGACCTCCGCAGCCGTGCCGTCGTGTTCGAGAGCGACGACGGTCTCGACGGCCGCCGCGCCCGCTTCCTCGTTTCCCAGCTGACCGCCGCCGCGACCCGGCTGAAGATGCTGCAGGGGCAGAAGCTGCCGTTCGCCGAAGAAGCGCAGGGGCTGTTCGGAGTGCGTCCGGAGCTCCGGCCCTTGACCAGCTTCGATCCGGTGCTCGTCCGCATCGACAAGCTCGTTCCGGGCGACGCGCCGCTCTGGCAGCGCGTCGAGGCGTTCCAGAATCGCTTTACCATTCCCGAAGACCGGCTGAAGCCAGTGTTCGATGCCGCCATCGCCGAGTGCAAGCGGCGCACCGCCGAGCACATCTCGCTTCCGCCGGGCGAGCGCTTCACGATGGAATTCGTCACCGGCAAGAGCTGGTCAGGCTATAATTATTACCAGGGCGACTATCGTAGTCTCATCCAGAT
>CBIHLI010000097.1:0-5717 GCA_966210575.1 uncultured Sphingomonas sp. | reverse complement strand
AGCCGGACCCTGTCGGAGAGGATCGGCGCCGAGGTCTGGCTGAAGTTCGAGAACCTGCAATTCACCTCCGCCTACAAGGAGCGCGGGGCGCTCAACAAATTGCTCCAGCTCACCGACGAAGAGCGCGCTCCTTGTAGGCGGAGGTGAACTGCAGGTTCTCGAACTTCAGCCAGACCTCGGCGCCGATCCTCTCGGACAAGGTCCGGCTCATCAGCATCGGGGTGTGGACGATGGCGCCCTCGATCCGCTCGGCCGCGGCGCGGATGTCGTCGATCGTCGGCGGCTTGATCATCGGCGGCGAGGGCTAGCCGTTCCGCGCGCTGCAAACAATGCTATGCCGCCGCGATGAAACGCTCACTTCTCGCGCTTGCTGCTGCGCTGCTCGCTTCCCCCGCATGGTCGACGTCGGTCGTCAACAATGTGAATGGCATCCAGGTTGGCGCCGACGGAAAGCTCGAGCGCTTCTCGGGCCTGGTCATCGGCGATGACGGCAAGATCGTGCAGGTCATTCCCGAAGGCGCGATGATGAAGCTCAGCGGGGTCGATACGGTCGTCGACGGCGGCGGCCGTACGCTGCTGCCCGGCCTGATCGACGCGCATGGCCATGTGATGGGGCTCGGCGAATCGGCCAAGCAGCTCGACCTGGTCGGTACAGCCTCGCTCGCCGACTTGCAGGCGCGGCTGCGCGACTATGCGGCAGCCCGGCCCGCCGATCCCTGGATCGTCGGCCGCGGCTGGAACCAGGAATTGTGGACCGACAAGCGCTTCCCGACCGCCGCCGACCTGGACGCCGTCGTGCCGGACCGGCCGGTCATCCTCGAGCGCGTCGACGGCCATGCGGTGGTCGTGAACAATGCCGCCCTGAAAGCCGCCGGAGTGACGGCCGGGACCAAGGCCGCCGCCGGCGGCGAGATCGAGCGCGATGCCACCGGCAAGCCAACCGGGCTTCTGATCGACGCGGCGACCGAGCTGGTCGCCGCCAAGGTGCCGCCGCCGACCCCGGCGCAGCTCGATGGCGCACTTGCCAAGGCGCAGGAAGCGCTGCTCGCTGTCGGCATCACCGGCGTTGCCGACATGGGCACCGGCGTTGAGGCGTGGCAGACCTATCGCCGTGCAGGCGAGGCCGGACGGCTGCAGGTCCGGATCATGAGCTACGCTTCGGACGTCGAGCCGATGCGGGCGCTGGCTCCGAACGGTCCGACCGACTGGCTCTACGGCGACCGGCTGCGGATGGGCGGGATCAAGATCTATGCCGACGGCGCGCTCGGCTCGCGCGGCGCCTGGCTAAAGCGCCCCTATGCGGACAAGCCCGAGACCAGCGGCTTGAGGTTCCTCACCGACGAGGAGCTTCGAGCCAAGCTCGACGAAGCCGCGAAGATCGGCATCCAGCCGGCGATCCACGCGATCGGCGACGCCGCCAACGCGCAGGCGATCGCCGCCTACGAATGGCTGGGCCAGCGCTATCCCGGCGACCGCCGCTGGCGGATCGAGCATGTCCAGGTGGTCGATCCCGCCGACATCCCGCGCATCGGCAAGGCAGGGATCATCGCCTCGATGCAACCCGTCCATCAGACCAGCGACCGGACGATGGCCGAGGCGCGGCTCGGGCCCGACCGGCTCGCCGGCGCCTATGCCTGGCAGTCGATGCTGAAATCTGGCGCAAAGCTGGCGTTCGGTTCCGACTTCCCGGTGGAATCGCCCAACCCGTTCCCCGGCCTTGCCGCCGCGATCAGCCGGCAGGACATGCAGGGGCAGCCGCCCGGCGGCTGGATTCCGGCCGAGCGGCTGACATTTGAGCAGGCGCTGACCGCCTTCACCCGCGATGCGGCTTATGCCGGTTATGCCGAAGGCAAGATCGGCAGCCTCGAGCCCGGCAAATGGGCCGATTTCATCCTCGTCGACCGCGATCCGACGAAAATCGACGCCCAGTCGCTGGCGCGGACGGAAGTGCTGGAAACCTGGGTGGCCGGGAAAAAGGTGTGGGAGCGCTCGGCTAGCGCCGTGCCTGAGCGCGGGAGATGAGCATCGCGGGGGTGAGCACCTGCGGCAGCTCCTCGGGCTCCGCCCTGCCCGGTTCGTACCAAAGGTAAAGCGGCACTCCGGCCCGGCCGCGGCTTTCGAGGAAGCGGGTGATCGCCGGATCGCCGTTGGTCCAGTCGCCCGCCACGACCTTTACACCCGCGGCTTTGAAGGCCTGCCGAACCGGGTCCCGGTCGATCGCGGCGGTTTCGTTGACCTTGCAGGTCAGGCACCAGTCGGCGGTGAAATAGACGAACACCGGATGCCCGGCCGCAAGCTCGCGTCGGACGGTATCCTCGCTCCAGACATCTGCACCGGCGACTTTTGCCGGGGCTGTCTCCTGCTTGACCGGAGCGAGCGCGATTGCCGCGACCAGCGATACCGCCGCAAGGCCGAGCGCGAACAGCGGCAGCGACTGACCGCGCTTTTGCCGAAAGCCGACGATCGCCAGGGCAATCGCCAGGATCGCCGCGGCGGCGAGGCCGATCCACAGCCCCTGCTCCCCCGATTGGCGATAGAGCAGCCAAAGCGCCGCCACCGCCGTGGCGCCCATCGGGATGGCCAGAAAGCGCTGCAGGCGCTTCATCCAGGCTCCTGGGGCGGGCAGGCGCTTCCGCAGCCAGGGAATGAAGGCGACGGCGAGGAACGGGATTGCAAGCCCAAGTCCGAGCGCCGCGAACACCAGCACCGAGCCGTAGAGCGGAAGCAGCAGCGCAGTGCCGAGCGCGGCGCCGAGAAATGGCCCGGCGCAAGGAGTCGCGACGAAGGCAGCGAGCGCGCCTGTGCCGAAGCTCCCGGCCGGGCGCGTACCGCCGCCGACGGCGGGAAGCTGGAACAGCCCGACGAGATTGGCGGTGATTGCGGTCGCCAGCAGAAGCAGGAGCATGATCGTGCGTGGGTCCTGGAGCTGGAACGCCCAGCCGGCGGCGGTTCCGCCGGCACGGATCGCGACCAGGGCGAGGCCGAGGGCGCCGGTGCCGACGATCGCGCCGGCGGCATAAGCCAAAGCGTCGCGCCGCGCGTGGCCGGCCTCGCCGCCGCTTCGCGCCAGGTGAAGCGCTTTCAGGGCGAGGATCGGGAACACGCAGGGCATCAAGTTGAGGAGGATCCCGCCGGCGATTGCGCCGAGGACGGCCCAGAGGATCGTTCCTCCCTCAATGGTTCCGAGTGGCGTTCCGTCGCTTCCGACCGGCCGCCGAAGCGCCCGGAACTCGAGGCCGCGGCCGTCGCCGAGCGCAAGCACGCCGCGCAGCTCCCGCGGATCGCCGCGCTTCATCTTGAGATGCGCGACCAGCCGATCGCCATCGCGGAAGAACTTCTGCGGTGCCGCATAGTCTATCGGTCCGTCGTCGATCGGGAAGACATAGGGATCGTCGACAGCGACGCTGCGCGGAAGCGGGATTGCGACCCGATAGACGTCTCCGGTGGATTGGAACGCCGCTGGCGTCGCAAGCGGGCGCGGAAGCGCGCGACGCCATTCGTCAAACTGGGCGCGGTTCGGCGTGCCGGTTCCTACCGGCAGGTCGAGCTCGAAGCTGCCGCTCTCCGGAACGCAAATCTTGTCGGTGCAGGCGAGCCACCGCGCTTCGGCCCGGATCGGGACAGTGCCGCTGGCACCGGGCGGCGCCTTCATGCGGACGAGCACGGCGTAATCGCGCTCGTAGACATAGTTCATGATGCCGGCGATGGTCAGCCGGGTCGGCACCGGATAGCGCAGGTCGCTAACCGAAAAGCCGGGCGGAAGCCGCCATTGAACCTCCATCGGCAGGCCGGCGTCGCCGGGATTGAGCCAATAGCCGTGCCAACCGGGCCTGGTCCGCATGACGATCGCCAGCTCGACTTCGCCGCCGCGAACCGCCGGCCCCTCGGCGACCAGCTCGGGATCGATCCCGCGCGCGTGCGCAAGCGCCGGCGCAAGCAGCAGTGCAAGCAGGATCAGGAGACGGCGGAGCATCGATCGTGGGCTAGAGGGTTGCTCGGAGCTAGTCGAGATTGGGCCGCAGCCAGCGCCCTGCCTGTTCGATGTCGACCCCGCGCCGGCTTGCATAATCGCGCAGCTGGTCGCGGCCGATCCGCGCCACCCCGAAATACTGGCTATCGCGATGGCCGAAATAGAATCCCGACACGGCCGACGTCGGCAGCATCGCGAAATTCTCGGTCAGGGTCACTTCGCCGGGGTGGCCGCCGAGCATTTCGAACAGGATCGGCTTCAAGCTGTGGTCGGGACAGGCCGGGTAGCCCGGCGCCGGGCGAATGCCCTGATATTTCTCGCGGATCAGCTGCACGTTCGACAGATGCTCGTCGGCATAGCCCCAGATGCGGTTGCGGACCTCGGCGTGAAGCACCTCGGCGAAACTCTCTGCAAGCCGATCCGCCAATGCTTTCAACAGGATATCGGAATAATCGTCGTTCCCGGCCTTGAACCGCTCCAGGTGCGGTTCGAGGCCGTGGATCCCGACCGCGAAGCCGCCGATCCAATCCTCGCCTTCGGGGTTGATGAAATCGGCCAGGCACATGTTCGGCCGGCCTTCGCGTTTCTTCACCTGCTGACGAAGGAATGGGATGCGCGTCCAGTCGTTACCGGCCAGCACCAGCACGTCGTCGCCCTCGCGCTTGCACCGCCAAAGGCCGACCGTCGCCTTGGGGGTCACCCAGCGCTCGGCGATCATCTGGTCGAGCATCGCCTGGGCGTCTTCGAACAGGTTGCGGGCGCTTTCGCCGACGACCGGGTCGTCGAGGATCGCCGGATAGTTTCCGGCCAGCTCCCAGGCGCGGAAGAAGGGCGTCCAGTCGATCGACGCCTTCAAGTCGCGAAGCGGCCACTCGCCGAACTGATGGAGCCCCGGCCGGGCCGGCGGCGGCGCCTGGCCCGACGGATCGTAGGGAAAGGCGTTGGCCCGCGCCTCGTCGAGCGTCGCAAGCTCGCTGTGGCCGCTGCGCTCGCGCGCCTTCCTTAGCTTGTCATAGTCTTCGGCCGTGGTCGCGATCAGCGGTTCGCGCTGCGTGTCGGAAACCAGCGACGAGGCGACCCCGACCGCTCGGCTGGCGTCGAGCACATGGATCACCGGTCCCTCATAGGCGGGATCGATGCGAAGCGCGGTGTGCGCCTTGCTGGTCGTCGCTCCGCCGATCAGCAGCGGGGTCTTGAGGTTGAGCCGCTGCATCTCGCCGGCGACCGTCACCATCTCGTCGAGCGACGGAGTGATCAGCCCCGAGAGCCCGATCATGTCGGCCTGGTTGTCGTTCGCCACCTTGAGGATGTCCTGCCACGGTACCATCACGCCGAGGTCGATGACTTCGAAGCCGTTGCACTGCAGGACGACGCCGACGATGTTCTTGCCGATGTCGTGGACGTCGCCCTTGACGGTCGCCATGACGATCCGGCCCTTGCCCTTGGTCGCTCCGGTTTTCTCTTTTTCCGCTTCGATGAACGGGATCAGGTGGGCGACCGCCCGCTTCATCACCCGCGCCGACTTGACCACCTGCGGCAGGAACATCTTGCCCGACCCGAACAGGTCGCCGACGACGTTCATCCCGTCCATCAGCGGCCCCTCGATGACCTCGATCGGCCGGTCGACGGTCAGGCGCGCTTCCTCGGTGTCGTCGACGATATGGGCGTCGATGCCCTTGACCAGCGCGTAGGACAGCCGCTCGGCGACTGGCAGCGACCGCCATTCGGCGGCGGCTTTCTCGGTCGC
>CBIHLI010000096.1:0-5722 GCA_966210575.1 uncultured Sphingomonas sp. | reverse complement strand
CGTACCCGACCCGCTCCGCCGCCGCAGCTGCGTGCTCGTCGCTGGCATCAAAGGGCCAGGCCTGTTTCGTGGTGGCCGGCAAATAGTCCGCGCGACCTAGCCTCGAACCCATTCCTTCTTTCGGATGCCCTGAGCCCACAGCAGGGCATCGAGCCCGTGATGGTCGATCCTGGCGTCGGCGACTTCGGCCAGCGCCGGCTTGGCCCGCCAGGCAACCCCCAACCCTGCTTCCTCGATCATCAGCCGATCGTTGGCGCCGTCGCCGATGGCAACGACGTCCTCGCGCGCCAGGCCGATCTCCTCGCGCGCCTCGATCAAGGCTTCGAGCTTCGACTGCCCGTCGACGATCGGGTCCTCGACCTTGCCGCTGAGCTGGGTGCCGTCGAACAGGAGCCGGTTGGCGCGAACCCGACCGAAGCCGATCAGCCTGGCAATCGGCTCGGCGAAGGACAGGAAACCGCCCGAAACGAGGAGGGTCGCGGCGCCGCCGATTCGCATCGTCCGAACGAGGGTCGCGGCGCCCGGACTGGGCACGACCCGTTCCGCCAGGCAGCGGGCGATCGCATCCTCCTCCAGTCCGGACAGCAAAGCGACGCGTTCGCGAAGCGCTGCCTTGAAGTCGAGCTTGCCCTGCATCGCCCGCTCGGTGATGTCGGCGACTTCGCGCTTGAGGCCGGCGAAATCGGCCAGCTCGTCGATGCATTCCTGGCCGATGATCGTCGAATCCATGTCGGCGACGAGCAGCTTGCGGAACCGCGGCTCCTCAGCCTGGACGACGACATCGACCTGCGGCAGCGCCTCGAGCGCCCAGCGAACTGCCGATGGCTCGGCCGAAACGCGCAGGTCGACCGCGTCGCCCTCGTCGATCCAGCCGCCGAACTGCGCCTTCGGGTCGAGCTCGCGGAGCAAGCCCAGAGCGCGGTCCAGCAGCCTGTCATCGAGCCGTCCCGCTGCTATCAGCGTCGCAGTGAGCATCAGCGATCAAAAACCTCCACTCGCCTTAATCGCGGGCGCGACGGCAAGCGGCAAGTCGGCACTTGCGCTGGCGCTCGCGACACGCACCTGCGGAGTCATCATCAACGCGGACAGCGCGCAAATCTATCGCGACCTGCCGATCCTCAGCGCCGCGCCGACAGAAAGCGAGCGGGCGCGAGCCGAGCATCGCCTGTACGGAGTGCGCGACGGCGCCGAGCCGTGCTCGGCTGCAGACTGGGCCGACATGGCGCGGGCCGCAATCGCTGAGACGCACGCAGCTGGCCGGCTACCGATCCTGGCCGGTGGGACCGGCCTTTATCTTCGTACCTTAGTCGACGGCATCGCGCCGGTTCCGCCGGTGGACCCGGACGTCCGCAACGAAGTCCGCGCAGCGTCGCTCGAGGAGAATCGCGCGCGGCTCGAGAAAGCCGACCCGGAAGGTGCGGCGCGGCTGGGATCTGGCGACAAGGCCCGAACCGCGCGCGCGCTGGAAGTTGTGCTTTCGACCGGGCGAAGCTTGGCCGACTGGCAATCGGAGCGTTCCGGCGGAATCGCGCAAGACGTCAACTTGCTGCCGTTGATCCTGCTGCCGCCGCGCCCTTGGCTGTACGCGCGCTGCGACGCCCGGTTCGGAGCGATGATCGTCAATGGCGCGATCGAGGAAGTGCAGGCGCTGCTCGCCCGGCGGCTCGATCCGGCGCTGCCGGTGATGCGGGCGATCGGCGTGCGCGAGATCGCCGCGTTCCTCGCCGGCGAGACAGAGCACGACGAGATAATCAAGCGCGGCAGCCAGGCGACGCGCAATTACGCCAAGCGGCAATACACCTGGTTCGCTCATCAGCCGCCGCCTGAATGGCCGCGTTTCGGCGCGGAGCTCGACGACTCGACGATCGAACAGGCTCTGGCCCTGCTTCGGCCGAGCGCGTAGTCGGCAGCCATGGAGCTGATCCGCGACCGCGACATCGACCCGGCCCCGCTCAAGGGGAAGCGGGTCGCCGTCCTCGGCTTCGGCAACCAGGGCCGCGCCCAGTCGCTCAACCTCAAGGACAGCGGCATCGACGTCGTCGTCGGCCTTCGCGGCTCGTCGCTCAACCGAGCCATCGCCGAGGAACTCGGGCTCGAGGTTGCGGACCTCGACGAGGCCGCCGCCTCGGCCGAGGTCGTGATGCTCCTCGCCCCCGACGAAATCCTCGGCGACCTCTATCGCGCGATCGAGCCAAAGCTTCGTCAGGGAGCCGCGCTCGGCTTCAGTCACGGCCTCGCGATCCATTTCGGCCAGGTCGAGCCGCGCAGCGACATCGACGTGTTCCTGGTCGCGCCCAAGGGCCCAGGAACGGCACTTCGGGCGCTCTACAAAGCCGGCAAAGGCATGATCGCGCTGTGGGCGGTCGCCCAGGACCGCAGCGGCTCGGCGCGCGATATCGCCTTCGCCTACGGGCGCGCGATCGGCTGCGCCCGCGCCGGGCTCATCGCCTCGTCGTTCGAGGAAGAAGCCGTCGCCGACCTGTTCAACGAAAATGCGGTCGTCTGGGGCGGCGTCCCGGAACTTCTGCGCGCCGGCTTCGACACGCTGGTCGAGGCGGGCGTCTCGCCCGAGGTTGCCTATCTTGAGTGCGTTGGTGAGCTCAAGCTGATCGCCGAGCTGATCGACGCGCGCGGGATCGCCGGAATGCGCGAGGCGATCTCCAACACCGCCGAGCTCGGAGCGGTGCTCGGCGGCCCGGCGATTATCGGCCCGGAAGTCCGCGAGCGCATGGGCCAGGTGCTGGAATCGGTGCGCTCGGGCACCTTCGCCAAAGCGCTGCGCGAGGAGGCGCGAAGCGGTTATTCGAATCTGCAGGCGGCGCGCAAGGCGGCGCGATCAGAGAAAATCGAGCAAGCCTATACCAGGCTCAAGGACGTCTCGGCGGATTAGCCGATTTCATCGGCTATCGGCATTTCCCGCTCACCGACCGAAGCCCGCTCGATATACGCCTTCTGGAGCTTGCGATGCGCCTCGGCGGCTTCCTGGTCCGTCGCAGCCTGAGCAAGCTCGAGCTCTTCGGCGGCGCGCTGCGCGAAATACGCGCGGTCCATGGTGCCGTCCTGTTCGCTCATTGCCCTGCTCCCGCTGACCGGTACAGCCTAGCACATTTCGCGTCCCAAGTCGCCCCGCCCGCCTCGAAACAGCGGCGGGCCGGCGCATTGTCTAGGGCAAAAGCGCGGCGTGTCGGAACAACGCGAGCCCGAGGAACAGGCCGGCGAGCGCGAGGACGACCGATCCGATGACATAGGCCGCGGCCAGGGCGTAGCTATGCCGCTCCACCAGCAATGCGGCATCGAGCGAAAAGGCGGAGAAGGTCGTGAACCCGCCGAGGATCCCGGTCGTCAGGAATAGCCGCAAATGCTGGTTCAGACCGGTTCGGTACGCGAAATAGCCGGCCAGCAGGCCGATCAGGAACGAGCCGAGCACGTTGACGACCAAGGTCCCGAACGGGAAGCCGTAGCCGAGCAGCCGGACTGCCGCGAGATTGACTCCGTGGCGAAGCGCGCCGCCAATCCCAGCACCAATGAATACAATAAGATAGCCCATGACTCTCCTGCCGCGCGTGAGCTGTCGGTTACTTCCGCCCGAACAGCTTCTCGATGTCGGAATGGGCGAGTTTGTCCCAGGTCGGGCGGCCATGATTGCACTGGCCCGAGCGCGGCGTAACCTCCATCTCGCGAAGCAGCGCGTTCATCTCGGCGACCGACAGCACCCGCCCTGCCCGAACCGAGCCGTGGCAGGCGATCGTCGCCTCGACATGGTCGAGCCGCTCCTTGAGCGACAGCGCCGAGCCCAGCTCGGCGATTTCGCCGGCAAGGTCGGCGAGCAGCCTGGCGACGTCGGGGCTGCGAAGCGCCGCCGGTACCGACCGAACCAGCATCGTCGTCGGCCCGAACCGCTCCATCTCCAGCCCGAGATCGGCGAGCTCGCTGCCAGCCCCTTCGAGCCGGTCGCAATCAGGCTCATCGAGCTCGACGGTTTCGGGGATCAGCAAATCCTGGCGCGGCACCGCCCCGTCCAAGCGCGCGGCTCGCAGCCGCTCGAGCACCAGTCGCTCGTGGGCGGCGTGCTGGTCGACGATCACCAGCCCGTCCTCGGCCTCGGCGACGATATAGGTGGCGGCGACCTGGCCGCGCGCCACGCCGAGCGGAAATGCCTGCACCGATTCGGTCGCGGGCTCGGCGCGGGCGGCGGGCTCAACCCGAATGCCGCTGAACAGCGCCCTTTCCTCGCGGACTCCGGCCGGTGGCGACGGTGAAATGCTGCTCGTCCAGACGACCGGCGCGGCGGCCTGCTCGCGCGCGGCGCTGCGGTGCGATTCGGAATCCAGCGCCGACCGGAGCCCACCGACGATCAGACCGCGCACCGCAGCCGGGTCGCGGAACCGGACCTCGGTCTTGGCCGGGTGGACATTGACGTCGACCTCGTCGAGCGGGACCGTCAGGAACAAGGCCGCGATCGGGTGGCGGTCGCGGGGGATCATGTCGCGATAGGCGGCGCGAAGCGCCCCGACCAACAGCCGGTCCTTTACCGGCCGCGAATTGACGAACAGATATTGCTGGTCGCCGACCCCGCGGTTGAAGGTCGGCAGGCTGACAACCCCGGTGAGCCCGAGACCGTCGCGCACGCAATCGATCCCCACGCCGTGTTTTTCAAGCTCCGCCGCAAGCAAAGCCGCGACCCGAGCTTGCGGGCTGGCGGGCTGCAGTGACAGGATTTTGCGCCCGTCATGCTCGAGCGTGAAGCCGACGTCGCTGCGTGCCATCGCCAGGCGCTTCACGGCGTCGAGGCAGGCGGCATATTCCGATCGCGGGCTGCGCAGGAACTTGCGGCGCGCCGGGACCTTGCCGAACAGCTCCTCGATCCGCACCCGGGTTCCCGGCGGAAGCGCCGCCGGGCCTTCGCCGGCGACCTGACCATGGTCGACCTCGATGCGCCAACCATCGCCGCCGCGGACCCGGCTGTCGAGCGTCAGGCGCGAAACGCTGGCGATCGACGGCAGCGCCTCGCCGCGAAAGCCGAAGCTGGTTACCTGCTCGATGCTGTCGCCGGGGAGCTTGGAGGTCGCGTGCCGCTCCAGCGCCAGGCGCATCTCGCCCGGGTCCATGCCGCTGCCGTCGTCGATCACCTCGATCAGGCCGATGCCACCGCCCGACAACCTGATCGTGACATTTTGCGCGCCCGCGTCGAGCGCATTTTCGACCAATTCCTTGAGCGCGCTCGCCGGCCGTTCGACCACCTCGCCGGCGGCAATCCGGTCGACGAGCTCCGACGGCAGTCTTCTTATTGACATGTGACAGGGTCTAGCCCAATCCGAGCCGTCCCGCGAAGCGCTGATTTCCCGACAGAAATTCAGTTAGCATTCAATGGGAAGCGGTTAATTCAATCATGTGGCCGGGGGGACTTTCGGCCGCCGATGACGAGGGCGAGACTAAGCACACATGTTCTGGACGCGCTGGTTCAAATGGATGTCGCACGACATGGCGATCGATCTCGGGACCGCCAACACGCTGGTCTACGTCCGCGGCCGTGGCATCGTCCTCAACGAGCCGTCGGTGGTGGCGATCGAAACCGTCAACGGCATCAAGCGGGTGAAGGCGGTCGGTGACGACGCCAAGCTGATGATGGGCAAGACCCCCGACCAGATCGAGGCTATCCGCCCGCTCCGCGACGGCGTCATCGCCGACATCGACGTCGCCGAGCAGATGATCAAGCACTTCA
>CBIHLI010000095.1:0-5730 GCA_966210575.1 uncultured Sphingomonas sp. | reverse complement strand
CATTTCCGACAGCGCCGCGCTCCTCAGCCCGCGGCCGGGCGACAGCAGCGAGACGGCTTCCAGCAGGTTGGTCTTGCCGGCGCCGTTCTCGCCGTAGAGCAGGACGAAGCCCGGCCCCGGCTCGATCAGCGCCGAGGCGTAGGAGCGGAAGTTGGTGAGGGCGAGGCGGCTGACGGGCACCGCGGCGGTCTAGCGGCTATTGGCCGCGCCGGTCGATGACTTCGTAATGGGCGGCGCGATCGTCGAACCGCTTGAGGACGGCCCTCGCGGCTTCGGGGACATGGCTGACGGCATAATCCTCGCCGATGAACGCCTTGATCGCATCGAGACTGTCGAACCACATCAGCGTCTGGAACTCGACCTCGTCGCCAAGGTCGCGCTTCATCAGGTCGATATGCCGAAAGCCCGGAATTTGCCGAGTCTCGATGCCGGGAATCACCTCGCCGCGGACAATTTGCTCGTAGGCATCGGCGTTGTCAGGCGTCGTCCAGCCGCGCCACAGCCGGCAGATCACACCCGCATAGGCATGAGAACGTACAAGGCGTTCGACTTGTCGTTCTCGCGCAGCAGGGTCGGCGCGGCCGCGTCGGCGAGATGGACCTCGACTGTGTCGCCGTCGATCTCGCCCAAGATATCGAGCAAATAGCGGGCGTTGAAGCCGATCTCGAGCGTGTCGGCGCCGTAGTCGGCGGGCAGCTCCTCGGTCGCGGTGCCGCTTTCGGGCGAGGAGACCGACAAAGTCACCTTGTCGCGGTCGAGGCTCATTTTCACCGCCCGGGTCTTTTCGGATGCGATGGTCGACACCCGGTCGACGCCGGCCGAGAAGGTCTTGGGGTCGAGCTTCAAGAGCTTGTCGTTGGCGGTCGGGATCACCCGGTTGTAGTCGGGGAAGGTGCCGTCGATCAGCTTGCTGGTGAGGACCGCGCTGCCGAGGCCGAAGCGGATCTTGGTCGGCGACAGCGACACTTCGACCGTGCCTTCGACTTCCTCGAGCAGCTTGCGCAGCTCGGACACGCATTTGCGCGGAATAATCACGTCCGGCATGCCGTCGGCGCCGTCGGGCTTGGGGATCACCACCCGCGCCAGCCGGTGGCCGTCGGTGGCCGCGGCCTTGAGCTGGTCGTCGGCGAGGTGGAGGAAGATGCCCATCAGATAATAGCGCGTCTCCTCGCTGGAGATGGCGAAGCGGGTCTTGTCGATGATCTGGCGAAGGGTCGCCGCCGGAAGCGCGACACGGCTCGGTTACACGCCTACGCAAATGACCGGGAAAACGACGCGCGGAAGTCTCGCCAAATGCAACCCCGAGCGGCCGGCCGACAGATGCATCTTGCCCTCGGCGACGTTCAGCTCGACCTGGCTGCCTTCGGGAAGCTTGCGGACGATGTCGAACAGAGTGTGCGCCGGGATGGTGGTTGCGCCGGGCTGGTCGACATTGGCGGGGACGCTCTCGTCGACCTGCAGGTCGAGGTCGGTCGCCATCAGCCTAATCGAATTGTCGTCGCGCGCCTCGATCAGCACGTTCGACAGGATCGGAATGGTGTTGCGGCGCTCGACGACCGACTGGACGTGGCCGAGGCTCTTCAACAGTGTCGCCCGTTCAATCGTCGCCTTCATGCGCGCCTATCGCCCCCGTCAAGCCTGGTTAGCCCGCTTCGTTATAGCGAGCCTTCCGAGGCTTGCCAGAGGCTTGGTTAGGCGATTTGGCGGCGGCTAGCCGGCGGGCTGGGTCTGGGCGGCGGCCTGGGCCTCCCGCGAGGGCGTCAGCAGGCCATCGACCTGGTGGACGACGCCGTTCGACAGTTTCTGGTCGGCTTGGGTGATGGTCGCCGTGCCCCCGGCCGAATCGGTCAGCACGATGCTGTCGCCGTCCTTGGTCGCGGTCAGCGTTTCGCCGCCCATCGTCGCCAGCACCGCCTTGCCGCCACCGGCGTCGATCGCCTTGGAGATGTCCTCGGCCAGGATTACGCCCGGAAGGATGTGATAGGTGAGGATGCGGGTGATCTCGGCGCGGTTCTGCGGGTTCGACGGATCATTGAGCGCGCCGCCCTCGACCTCGCCGAACGCGGCGTCCGAAGGGACCAGCACCGTATACGGCCCCGGTCCGGCAAGCGTCGCATCGAGCCCGACCGCCTTGGCGGCCTGGAAAAACCGGCCATTTTGATTGAGCGATGCGGCGATGGTTTGATCGCCGGCAGCTTCCTTGGCCTCGCCGGACTGCTCCGGAGCGGCATCATTGCCATCATTGGCCTGGCCGCAGCCGGCAAGCGCCAGCGCCGCGGCGCTCAGGTAAAGGGGAAGCGTTTTCAGCATGCGCTTTCTCCTGTGAGAAAAAACAATACGGCCCCGCAACGCGTGCGGGGCCGTTTGCGATCCATTGTGGATCAGGTGAGAGCCGAAGCGACCAGCGCCGTCACCAGCTGCGTCCTCGGATCCACCCGATAGACGTAGCCATTCGAGTAACGATACCAGTCGTTTGGAGTATCGAAATAGGTTGCCCGATACTGATACGGCACGTTGTAGGCGCTGTAGCCGAGCGGCATCGGCTGGCCGACATTCAGGCCACCGGTCAGAAGCGCGGCCACGGCGGTGATCAGGCTGGTGCTTGGGTCAACCTGATAGATCGCGCCCGGGGCGTAGCGGTAATAAGAGTCCGACGTATCGTAATAGAGCGGCCGGTACTGGTACGGCACGTTATACGCCGAATAGGTCAGCGGCATCATCTGCCCGAACCCGTAACCGTAGCCGAGCATCGGGTCGACGTCCTCGATCAGGCCAGTGCTGCAATCGACCTCGTACACATAGCCGTTCGCATAACGATAATAGTCGTCCTGGAACGACGAGTACCCGCAGCGCGAATTGGCGTAGAACGGCTGCAGCCCGGTCGGCAGGAAAGAGTTCGAATAGGCCGCCGGGAACGGCTGGCCAGTTACCAGGCCCAGTCCGAACAGCGGCAGAAGCGCGCTGACCAGCTGGTCGTCACGATCGACCCGATACACATAGCCGTTGCCGTAACGATAGAAGAAATCGTCATTGTCCGGGTAGGCGAACCGGAGGCGGTTCGGGAGCGGCTGGAGCGCGATTCGATCGCTAAGCACTCTCAGCGGCTGGCCGACCAGATTCTTGACCTGGCCCGGAGGCACGCAGGCGACCGGCTTCTTGGCAAGTCCCGGCGGGCAGCCGTTCAACCACACGCCGCGACGGGCGAGATCGTCCCACTCGTTGGCGCGAATGATCCGCGTTTCGGCGAGGCGCGCGAGCTGCCGCTGCTCGCGGTTGGCGATCCGCTCGAGCTGCTGCTCGCGGCGCGCGTCGAGGCGGAGGATCTGGCGATCGTCGCGGTTGGCGATCCGCTCGAGCTGCCGGTCGCGAGCGGTCTGTTCAACGACGCGCTGCTGGCGGACACGGTCGACCCGCTGGGCGCGCTGCTCATTGACCCGGCGGTCAACGCGCTGCGCACGCCGCTCGGGCGCACGGTCCATGCGTTGCGCTCGCTGCTCCGGCGCGCGCTCGACTCGCTGGGCCCGCTGTTCGCGGACCTGGCGCCGCTCGACTCGCTCCTGGCGAGGCTGGGCACGGCGTTCGGCGCGCTCCTGCTGCTGGACGTCGGCGAAGCGCTGCGCCCGGCGCTCGGTGCGCTCGACTCGCGGCGCACGCCGGGTCTCGGAACGAGCGGCGCGCTCGGTACGAACGGCGCGGCGCTCTCCAGAACGCGCCTTTTGCGCCTTGGCGCGTTCGGTCTTTTGCGCGGACTGGCGGTCGCCGCGCTTGTCGGGCTGGGCCGAGGCGGCCGGCGCAGTGAGCGCCAAGGCGGCAACGCCCGCGGCCAGAAATACCCTGATCATTTCGAAAACTCCTGTCGTTTCGGAGGTATAAACGGCCGCCGCTGCGAGGCGTTCCTGCAGCGAGCGGCGCTTTACCCGTGCTGGCCAGCATTCTGGCGCACTAGAATGAATGGCGGATTTCCGGGCCGTTCAGGCTTTAGTCCGAGTCCTCTACCCAGTCGGTTCGGAGCCGCTTGATGGCGAAAAACATCAGCAGGGACGCCAGGACATAGAAGCCGACGACGCAGACCGCGGCATAGCGCAGCGCCTCGACCCCAAAGCGCTCCTTGAACAATTCGGAAAGCGCCCCGATCAGCGTCGGCCCGACACCCAGGCCAATCAGATTGTTGATCAACAGGAAGCTCGCCGAAGCCGTTGCCCGCTGCGCTCTCGGCACCAAATGCTGGACCGCGGTCGTGACCGGCCCGAGCCAGAGGATATTGAGGGCGTTCGGGATCAGCAGCAGCGGCCAGGCAATCCAAAGGCTCGGCGCCAGCAGCCCGATGACGAATGTCGGGGCGGTGATCAACCAGGCGATCGTCGGCAGCTTGACGTACCACGACCGGTCGGTCTGGCCGAGGCGGTCGGCGAGCCAGCCGCCGGCGAAAACCCCAGCCGCCCCGCCGATAAGGAAGATGGCGGCGAGGAACTGGCCTCGCTGGATGATGTCGAGGCCGAAGCTGCGTTCGAGCACCGACGGAGTCCACAAGGCGAGGCCATAGCCGGCCAGCGAGCTTGCCGACGCGGCCGACGCCATCAGCCAGAACGTCGGCTTTGCGGCGAGGATTCCGAACGTACGCATCACCGAAGCGAGATCGGTTTGGGGTCTCTGCGAACGCGGCAAGTCGCGAACGAAATAGAGCATCACCGGAGCAAGCGCGATTCCGGCAACGCCCATTGCGATAAACGCCGCGCGCCAGTCGATCCACGCCGCGAGATAGGCGCCGATCAGAGTTCCTGCGGCGAGGCCGATCGGGATCCCGAGCGAAAAGATGGCGAGCGCCCGGGCGCGGCGCTGCGGCGGGAAATAATCGGCGATCAGCGCGTAGGAAGGCGCGACTCCGCCGGCTTCCCCGACCCCGACGCCAAGGCGAAAGACGAACAGTTGCCAGAAGCTGGTCGCCGTGCCGCACAGCGCCGTGAATGCGCTCCAGACCGCGAGCGAGCCGGCGATGACCCGGCTCCGGCTGGTCCGGTCGGCAAGCATCGCCAGCGGAACCCCGAGCACCGAATAGAGGATTGCAAAGGCGAGCCCACCAATCGCGCCAAATTCCGTATCGGTCAGTTTGAGGTCGGCGATGATCGGCCCGGCGAGGATGCCGAGGATCTGCCGGTCGAGGAAGTTGAAGACGTAGGCGAGCAGAAGCAGCGACAGGAGGACGGACCGGCTCGTGCGGGCGCTTTCCATGCCCCTAGTCCCGCAACCCCGAAGCTAGCTCGGCGAAGGCGTCGATATCGGCCTCATCGTGGTAGAGGCCGAGGCCGATTCGAAGCACGTCGCCGCGCACGTCGACGATGCAATTGCGCTCGGCCAGTTGGTCGCACCAGCGCCCGGCGAGCGGCGTCCGGAAGGCGAGGAAGCGGGCGTGCGGCCCGCCGCCGAGCGGATTGAGCAGCTCCGCCGAGGCGATCGGCGTGTCGCCAAGCGCCCCGACCAGCCGCGCCTGCAGTTGTTCCACGTGGCCCGAGATTCGCACCGTCGTCAGCCCGTTTTCGGCCAGCATCCTGCGCACCGCGTTGAAGCGATAGAGCGCCGACGGGTCGAAAGTCGCGCCCATGAACCGGCTCGCGTCTTTGGCATAGCCGACCGCGCCCGGCGGCAGGGTCAGATCCTCGAACTCGGCGAACCAGCCGGTTATCGGCGGTCGCGGCCGAACCATTCGACAGCTTCTCGACGCGGTTCCTGGAG